>NC_015147.1 GCF_000189535.1 Pseudarthrobacter phenanthrenivorans Sphe3 | reverse complement strand
TATAGGAACATCTCCGCCGGCCGCGTAAACGCTGCGCGGGCGGCGCCACTTCCAGCCCGCGCGCAGGAACTGCCGATACTGTGAAAGGGAGCCTCATCCCCGCACAGCCAAGGAGTCCCGAGCATGGCAGATCAATTCCGCATGACCGAGGACGATACCGTTTCCCCGGACGCGAGCCCCCTGGAAGACATCCTGGAACTGAGCCTGCTCACAGCAGGCCCCGCCACCGGCCCCGTGGACCGGCCCAGGAAGAACCACCGAGACTACGAGCTGTAACCGCAAGCAGCACCGACGCTGCACCCCATAGATTTCCTTTTGCCGAGGAAAACCCGCGAAGGGCCGGCACATTCAACGTGCCGGCCCTTCGTCATGTCCGCCGCGCAAACATCCACAGGATGACGGCCGCGAGGCCGTTGAGGAAAGTGATAAAGAGGTCACCGGCGGCCGGCCGGCCGACAGCCAGATCCACGGCGACCAGCGCCACCGATCCGAGCGCGGCAACGGTGAACACCACAGCCAGGACCCGCCAGGTCCTCGGTGACAGCCATGCGCTTGCGCGCCTGGCGTCACTGCTGTGGCCAGGGCGTGGAGCCGGATCGCTCATTCCCTAACCCTACTCAGGGGCAAGGGCAGGCTCGCTGGGCTCGCCCTGGTTTCCGCTGCGCTTCAACCAGTTGATGGGCGTCCGCTGGCGCGGCCGGGTGTTGGGTCCAGGGCGCGCCGTCGCAGAGCTCCGGACCCCCTGAACCTGTGTGTCTACGACGTTTTTGGCTGCTGTCCTTCGGATTGTACGTGCCCGTTCCGGCCCCTCTAGCCCCTTCGTTCCTCCGGGGCCTGCGGCCCGGGAAAGTCTTCTCCGGCGCTCCTTCGTCGCTTATTTCCTCCGAAGATTTCCCGGGTCTTGCCCTGGCGGGTAGACGGGCCTGCACGTGCACAGCTCCGCAAGCTTCGCCAGCAGCCAAAAACAACGGGGGGAGCGGGGAGCTGGCCGGTCACCATTGGTCGCCCCACCCACCCCACTTCTCGGCAAGAAGGAGCAACACCATGAACGACCGCATTGCACGCGCAGCCCTGACCCGCTTGTTCGAACCGAACGACACGGTTGGGCGGACCCTTGTTGGCAGGCTCGGCGCGTACGCCGCGCTACGGCTCGCCACCGGCGCCCAACCCGCCCACACCCTCCCGGACGTGACGGGCGAGGAGCTGGCCGCCGCGCTGAAGCGCTGGGCACCCCGCGTGCCGGACCTGGACCCGGAGAAGGACCTGGCCACCATCGAACGCCTGGGCGGTGGTTTCCTGATCCCTGGGGATGAGCACTGGCCCACCGGCCTGGACGACCTTCCGGACGCGCCCTTCGGGCTCTGGTACCGGGGCAACATCGGGAACGGGATCCCCGATCCCGGCAGCTGCGCGGCACTGGCAGGCTCACGTGACTGCACGAGCTACGGCGCCGCTGTTACCGGTGACCTCGCCTACAGCCTGGCGCAGCGCGGAATCTGCGTCATCGCCGGACTCGCCTACGGCATCGACGCCCACGCCCATCGCGCCGCACTGGCCGGAAGCACCGGAGAAGGCACGGCCACCATCGCCGTCCTCGCCGGAGGGCTGGACCGCGATTACCCGTCCGGAAACGCCGACCTCGCGGCCGCGATCCGCGCCAACGGCCTGACCCTCTCGGAACTGCCCCCAGGATCCGCCCCCACGCGGTACCGCTTTCTGCAGAGGAACCGCATCATCGCCGCGCTGGCCGGAGTGACCTGTGTTGTCGAGGCCCGCTGGCGCTCCGGTGCACTGAACACCGCGCACCATGCCGAAACCATCGCCCGGCACGTCGCCGCCGTCCCCGGCAGCGTCCACAGCGCCAACTCCGCAGGATGCCACCGGCTCCTGAAAGAAGGTGCCGCGGAACTGGTCACAGACGCGGCCGAGTTGACCGAACTGCTCGCCAGCTAAACCCGGAGGGTGGCCGGTCTTTCGGGGCCGGTCACCGCGGGCGGTCCGCCGTCGTGGCGGGCTTTCGTTGGTGGTCGCCGGCGGCGGACCGCCAATCCCGCAGTAACCAGGTGCACGGTTGGCGGCCGTCGGCGGCAAGCCATGGGCTGTGGTGCCGTTGGGTTGTCCCTGGGCAGGGGAGTGGAAGGGCAGGCTCGCTGGGCTCGCCCTGGTTTCCGCTGCGCTTCAACCAGTTGATGGGCGTCCGCTGGCGCGGCCGGCTGTTGGGTCCAGGGCGCGCCGTCGCAGAGCTCCGGACCCCCTGAACCTGTGTGTCTACGACGTTTTTGGCTGCTGTCCTTCGGATTGTACGTGCCCGTTCCGGCCCCTCTAGCCCCTTCGTTCCTCCGGGGCCTGCGGCCCGGGAAAGTCTTCTCCGGCGCTCCTTCGTCGCTTATTTCCTCCGAAGATTTCCCGGGTCTTGCCCTGGCGGGTAGACGGGCCTGCACGTGCACAGCTCCGCAAGCTTCGCCAGCAGCCAAAAACAACGGGGGGAGCGGGGAGCTGGCCGGTCACCATTGGTCGCCCCACCCACCCCACTTCTCGGCAAGAAGGAGCAACACCATGAACGCAGCACCCACGCTGGAAATGCTTGACCCGGCAACGCTGACTGTCGATGTCAACGTCCGCAAGGACGCCGCCCTCACCTCAGATTTCATCGCCAGTATCAAGGTACACGGCGTCATGGAACCCGTGATCGCCCACCGCAGGGACGACGGAACCGTGCACGTCCTGATGGGCCAGCGCCGCACCCGGGCCGCCGTCGAAGCGGCTCGGCCCCTGATCCCGGTGATGATCATCGAAAGTCCCGAGGAAGCCGAACGCATCGTCACGCAGGTAGTGGAGAACATCCAGCGCGCCGAACTCACCGAAGCCGACGAGGCCGACGCCTACCACCAGCTGTCCCTGATCGGCGTCTCGGCCGCCGCGATCGCCAAGAAGACCGGACGGACCAGGACCACCGTCGAGTCCGCCCTCAAAGCCAAGTCCACCGAGACCGGAGCCGCCGCCCTGGGCAAGGGCTACACCATCGAAGAAGCCCTTATTCTCGCCGAATTTGAGTCCGACGAAGACGCGACGGCCGAAATCGAATCGGTCATCATGGACGAACCCGACATGCTCCTGCACGTCACCCAGCAGCTGCGCGACAAGCGCGACCGCGCCGCAGCGCTGGCCGCACTCACCGCCGAACTGGAGGCGGCAGGAACCCTCGTTGTTTTCGAGTGCGGATACGGGGAGGACAGCGAAACCCTCCGCGTTACCTCGCTGAAAAGGGCGGATGGGGAACCGGCCACCGACGAGGACGGAAACGCCGTCTACATTGAGACGGACTATCGCGGCGAACACTCCGCCGTCGCCGTGGTCAGCGGCTGGAAAGAACTGGGCTTCACGCTCCGCTACTACAGCGGCTACGGCACCTCTTCGGCCCCCAAAGGCCCCATGACCGACGAGCAGAAAGCCGAACGGAAGACCCTGATCGAGAACAACAAGCTGATGCAGTCCGCAACTGTGGTTAGGCGTGAATGGGTCAAGAATCTGCTGGCGAAGAAGCAGGCCCCCAAGGGCTGGCAGTACTTCACCCTCCACGCGATCACCCACCACTCTGAAACCGCCAGCGGCTACGAAGGGAAGGTGGCCGCAGAGATGGTGGGGGCGAAGTTCGAAGAGTCCAGCCAGTGGGCGTGGAACCCGCTCAGGGACCACGTCGCCAAGACCACCATCCGGCCGGAGTTTGGACTGATTGCGTTGATCTGCGCCGGGTATGAAAAGACCATCCAAAAAGATTCGTGGCGCTCACCGAGCCAAACCCACCGGGACTACCTGAACCAGCTGGTCCTCTGGGGATACACCGCAAGCGAGGTTGAGCAGATCATCATCGACAGCGGCGACAAGACCGAGACAGCCGGATAGACCACGGCTTCTGCGCCGGGCGGCGGATCCCAAACCCCGCCCGGCACGGGCCCAGCCCAATCGCCGCAGGGAAGGCCAGGAACCTTCCAGAAGTCGGGCGGTCCGCCGCCCAGGGCGAACCGTAGCAGCGACTCACCAGCGACGGACCGCCGATTAACGCATCCCACGTCCTCGCCCGCCAGGTGCCGCGCCCCCAGGGAACAACGACGCTCCCAGCGGCTGCAGCACTCGAAGAAGAACATTCAGCTAAGCTGAATCCATAAGTTTCCTTTGCCGAGGAGAACGCAGAAAGGCCGGCCTAACCGCCGGCCTTTCTTGTGCCCCCAAGCAAGCCGCAACGCAAAGGCGTCGCTCAGCAATCAGCCCGGGACGTTCCGCGGATCGTTGCCGTAACTGTTCTTAGAGCCGATCTGGCCGTCCTGGTTCTTGATGACGTGCTCGACCTGGTCAGCCTGGGCCGCTTCCCGGCCCGCGGCTACTGCCTCGTCCTTGGTGCCATAGCCGGCACCGAACGCGCGGTCAGTACCCTCACGCTTGTTCTTCCACTGGCCGTCCTCGTAGTACGTCTCGATATCGCCCTGAGCCATTGCATAACTCCCTCTGCCGATTCGGATCCTGACACCCCTGTACACGCGGGTAGCGAAAAGCCTCGCAGCACTGGGACCGCGAGGCTTTCCTAACGCCGTCCGCCTGATGGGGGCCAGGCGGCGAAGCTGACACCAACCTAATAGCAAGCATGCTTACTTTTCAAGTCCGGGACGGCTCCCTCTCCCATGGTCCACACCATGCGCTGCCGGCGCGCTGTTCGCCGTGGTTCATGTTCCTGAAGCAGGGACGACACCCATTCAGCATTGCCACCCCGCCGGATACCTATCAGCACTTCCGAGGGCTTGGGGCTTCTCAGGCACAGGGGGCTAAGCCTTGGCGAACCTGCGGAGACCGCCACAGTCGCCGGCGGCGCGACCAGCCATCCGTCCCCGTGGCTCAGTGCAGAATGTCCGCTCAGGTATAGCGCAAAAAGGCCTAGAATATGCGGTAAAACCTCTATTCATTCAGTTGAATGATTGCTAAAATTGAGGTAGCAAGTCAGCCAGACGAACGAAACTTATTTGATACGAAACCAGGTGCTGAAAATGACTGCAACACCGACCGCTTACACGGTCTACACCAAGCCCGAGTGCCCGAACTGTGAGAAGACGAAGGACTACTTCGACTCCAAGGGCATCAGCTACACGGCCGTGGATATCACCGAAGTGCCGGCAGCGCTGGAGTACATCACCGCCGAACTCGGCTACTCCCAGGCGCCCGTCGTCGTGAACAACACCGATGACCAGGACCGCTGGTCCGGCCTGCGCCGCGACAAGCTCGTCCAGGCAGCCATGAGCCACAAGGCAGCGTGAGGACAGTGACCACCCCGCGCCCGGTCGTCGGGTACAAACTCAGCCCACGGATCCCGTTGGAGGTGGACCTGTTCCGCCAGGTCAACCCCAGCGGCAGGATTCCCACCGACATTGTGGACCCCTACGCTGTGGAGCCCGCCATTGTGGAACCCCTCAGTGAGGACCTGTACGACGGCTACGCCTTCCCAGACACGGGCGTGGATGACCGGTACCTGGAGACGATCAGCCGCGCCCCACTCGGCGAGGGCTGGCTCTGGGACGCGCACACCGCAAACCAGTACCAACCCAACGACCTCACCCACAACGAACCGGGTGGGACCGAACCTCAAAACGAACCCACACCAGACACCGACGACATCACCAGCAGACGAGGAAAAGGAACCATCATGGCCGGCGAAACCACCATTACTGTCATTGGAAACCTGACCAACGACCCAGAGCTGCGCTTCACTCCGAGCGGGTCAGCCGTTGCGAACTTCACCATCGCCTCCACGCCCAGGACGTTCGACCGTCAGTCCAATGAGTGGAAGGACGGGGAGACGCTTTTCCTCCGGGCCAGTGTGTGGCGGGAAGCGGCTGAGAATGTGGCCGAGTCCCTGACCAAGGGCATGCGCGTGATCGTCACGGGCCGGCTGAAGTCCCGTTCCTACGAAACCAAGGACGGCGAGAAGCGCACCGTGATCGAGCTCGAAGTGGACGAGATCGGTCCGTCCCTTCGATACGCGAACGCGAAGGTCAACCGCGCCCAGCGCCGCCCCCAGGGCGGGCAGGGGAACGGCTACCAGGGCAATGCCAACAGCCAGCCCCAATCCGGCCCGCAGGATGATCCCTGGGCTGTGCCGGCTAACAGCAACGCGGCTGGGGGATGGGGCAACGGACCCGACTCCGAACCTCCCTTCTAAAGCAATACAACTGTCGGGGTCAGCAGATACGCTGGCCCCGACAGGCATCAGGCGCACCACCGGCAAACCAGAGACCGCGAGAGAAGGACACAAACGATGACGCATGCAGATGACCTCCGCGCCTGGGCGCGAGGTTCGTACACCACAGAGGCGGCAACAGAGCTGTTGCTGAAGGCGTTTGGTGGCCGCTTCGCGGAGGTCGGTAACCCGTGGGCTCAGGCCGCCACCACGACCGAGGAAGGCTACCGGGAACACGCATGGATTGACTTCGCAGCCATCCCAGAGCAGGCCGGCGCACTCTCTGGTGGGGAACGTCGTTTCCTCATGCTCGCTGCGTCCCTTGCTGAGGATGTTCCGGTGGTTTTGGGTGACCTTGTGTCGGGGCTGGATCGGGAGAACCTGGACTTGGTCTTGGCCGCGATCGCGCATGCCTGCGGCAGCCACCAGCACTCGGATATCCGCTTCAACGAAGACGGCTCCATGTCCCGGGGGAAGGGTTACCTGGACAGCCTGCACCCGTGGCCGCGGGCACTGCGCTCCGTCTAGGCAGAGACTCTTTTGATGGCGAAGCCGAAACGGTTTCCGGCGTTCACGCCGTACTACACGGAGGAGCAGGCGGGACAGGTCCGGGCCGCGTTCAGGGCCGCTGGCCTGCAGGAGGGCGACGCCAGTGTTTCGGACCTTATCGTCCGGGCGACGATGCGTGAAGTGAAGCGTCTGCAGCGCAAGTACAACGGCGGTAAGCCGTGGCCTCCGGTGCAGGCCGGCGAGCTGCGGCGAGGGCAGAGAACAGTGGATGAAATGCAGCACCGAAACGAGGAAACGTAAGCGTGGCTAAGAGGACTGAGGAAGCAAGCAGGAGTGGTGCGCCCGGGGCTAACCCGTTCCCGCGGATGTTGACACTGGACCAGGTTGAGGAGGTCCTGAACCTTGGTAAACCGCTGGTCTACGCACTGGTTCGGAGTGGGGAGTTGAGGGCAGCTCAGTTTGGCGGCCGCGGCGTTTGGCGCGTCCGGGAAGACGATTTGAGCGCGTACATCGATGCCGCATACGAGAAAACAGCGGAGCGCATTGCATCCGGCCAGGTTCCCGAGGCGGAGTCCCCGGCAGACAACTGACCTGCAGCGGCTGAACCGTCGAAGGCGGCACCCCATGATGGGTGTCGGCCTTTTGTTTGCCGGGTCAGGTTCACCGTCTTGTGAACTCTTTGCTGCGGCTGGTGCCATTGCTTGGATCACGCGGGCCTGCAGAAGTGGTGGTGATGCGCGCCGCCCTGCAGCTTGTGGTTGTCACCGCGATGTACCGGCCCGGGAAGCCTCCTGTGCCTTAGAACCCAGCCCCTGGGATGGTTCAATACGTACCTAAGGATGCCGCGCTGTGTAGTCCTGTGTCGTCCCTGCTGAAGAAGACCCAGCCGCCCCTTCAGGTGCGACGGCAGCGTGGGTCTTGGACCATGGGAAATTGTCCCAGTTTTAATAGACCGTTTTGGGCGTGGCTGTGCACGGCCCACCGCTCTACTTCTAGGATGCTCCAGGCTACACAACAGAAGGACCGGAGTGTTCCGGTCCTTCTGTTGTGTAGCGGCCTATTAGCTGCCTGCCACGGTCACTTGGTTTCACCGCGGCGTCGCCAAGGGCTATTGTTCGTTGACGGACGTGCCGGCGTCCTGGTCGGTTCCTTGTTCCGAACCGGCGGAGCGCTTGGCTGTCCGTCGGCGTTTGACTGCCGAGGGTTCGAGGCCAAGTTTCTTCAGTTCGTCGGCGCTCCATCCATCCCGGGTGGCTTGTACGTAGGCGCGCTTGTCATCGCGTTCGGCGGCGACAAGTTGATCCTTCAGTTCGGTAATTCTCTGGCGGCTTTTTACCAGGGCGGTGACGGATTCGATGCGGGAGTCCAGCAGCGCGCGGGCTTGGTTTCGTGTCTGTTCAATATCGAGGGTAGCCATGGGTCCAGCCTAACGATCAGCTCGAGGCCGGCTCGGCCGGACGCGCCGATCCTGGCATGAGATGTCCACCTTGGCCTGAGGCTGCTCTGCCAGCAGTTCTCTGTTACGTGGGTCGTTGAACCAGTCCCGCAGATAGTCGTCTGAGTAGCTGACAGTTCGGGCTGTGAACTGGAAGTATTCGGGGCCGATACCTTGCTGCCGCCACTGCCGCAGCTGTGTCGAAGAGATTCCGTATTGCCTGGCCACTGTGGTCGGTGAGATGAGAGCCAAAACTGTACCTTTCGCTAACCCTATGCCGCGTTCCTTTCGGCACGCTTGCCGAAACTTGGCCGGTGAAGGAATTGGCCAGTCGGAGTCAGTCGGACCGTGGAATACCGGAGCGGAGCGAGGATATGCCGCGAAAGCCGGCTGCGGAGACTTGCCAAGGAAGGACCGGGCAGTAGCCTCAACCAGCCGAAACGGAACGACGCAGTCGTTGAACAAGTCAGACGCGCAGCGTCCTGCAGGGCAGTACCCAGCCAACCACCCAGAGCGCCAAATGAAGGCGGAGGTGATTTTCCGGAGCAAGCTATGTGGTTATGTGCCATAACCCGCGTGTTGATCCACGGCCGGCGGCCCTGGATGCGGCACACTCGTCAGTGTGGCCCGGAGATTCCGGGGCGCTGCGCTGGGCATTGGGGGAGTGGGATGGGGATGACTGAAGAGTCGAAGTCGCCGCCCCGGTTCTCCCGCCGGCGCCGCGCGAATATTGACGGTGACACTCAGTACGTGCGGGTGTCGATGTCCGAATTTGAGCGCGCGCAGTTGAAGGTGCTGGAGGAACGGACCGGGCGCAGCCCGTCGGAGATTCTGGTCAGCGCTGCCCTGTACGCGGAGAACTCCGAGTCGCTGGCCGAGCGGCGGGCGATGGCGGTGGAATTCATCGCGGCCCGCCGCTACCTCGCTGCCCTGTCAAACAACGTCAACCAGCTCGCCCGGCACGCGAACGCCACGGACGAATTCCCCGAAGCAGCCCGCACCGTGTTGACCCGGGTACGGGCGGTCGCTGACCGCATCAATACGATGCTGGATTCGATGGTGCGCTGATGATTCCCAACATCACCAAGGGCACCCGCATGCACGGGCTCATCGCATACCTTGCCGGTCCCGGCCGGGCTAACGAACACACCGACCCGCACCTTGTCGCGGGCTCACCGTCGATCATGGCCTGGCACAATGATGACGAACTGAACACCGACGCGGCACAGGCCATTGCCAAGGAATTGGACCGTGCCCGAAGCGTCCTGGGCGTTGAGATTCCCGGCGGCCATGTCTGGCACTGCTCTCTTTCCCTGCGCGCCGAGGAAGGCGACCTTACCGACCAAAAGTGGGCTGAGATTGCGCAGGACTTCATGAACGAGATGGGGTTCACCGAAGCCAGCGGACGGGCGCCGGCCCAGTGGGTGGCGATCCGTCACGGCCACAGCAAAGCCGGGAACGACCACATCCACATCGCTGCCTCCATGGTCCGCGAGGACGGCACGAAGTGGAGCAGCTGGCGGGACTTCCCCCGCGCACAACAAGCCGCCCGTGAGCTCGAGAAGAAGTACGGCCTGGAAGAACTTTCACCAACGCATTCCACCCGTGGACTGCGGCCGGGAGAACGCGAAGCATCCGAACGGCGGGGAGCCCCGGAACCGGAACGCCGGTCCCTGGAACGCAAAGTCCGTGCCTGCGCGACTTCGGCCCAGGATGAGGCCGAATTCATTCGACGCCTGCGCCGTACCGGTGCCCTGGTCAGGCCGCGGTACGCGTCCGGACGGGACGACGTCGTGGTCGGCTACAGCGTGGCAGAACGTCCCCCCAAAGGTGGCCGGCCTGTTTGGTTCGGCGGCGGTCACCTCGCCAAAGACCTTGCCCTGCCCAAGCTCCGTGCCGAGTGGCCTGACAGCCCGCAAGGTGCCGCCGTGGCGGTCGCAGAATGGCAGGCAGCTGCGCGTGGACGCCGCCCGGTCACGATCGGCCGTGAAGCCCACGAACCGGACCCGCACATGTGGGAGCAGTACAGCGACGAAGTTGCCCAGCTCCGCGAATCGCTGCGCTCCGTCCCGCTGGACGATCACGCGACTTGGGCGCACGTTGCACGCGAGACATCCGGTGCCTTCGCAGCCTGGTCCACGGCAACCGAGGCAACGCCAGGACCACTCGCAGCAGCAGCCGACGAGCTGTCCAAGACGGCACAACTGCGGCGCTACCCGGTCCGCCCCATCCGCAGCGCGGGACCATCTGCCCGCGGAGCCTCGCTCATGCTCATGGCAGCTTCGATGGGCGGCACCGGAACCGCCGCGCAGGCGATCATGCTGCGCCAGCTGCTCAACGTCGCCAAGGCCGTCCACGACATGCACAAGGCATCAAATGATCTGCGCCGAGCACGCCAGATCAGCCACATGGTGAAGCACCAGCTGAGTCACGTCGCGGCCGCACTACCCAGTGTCCCAGCGACAACGCCCACAGCGGATAGGGAAGCGACCGCCGCAGTACGCGCGAGTGTAGCCGGCCAGGTTGCCGGTCGGTCCGCGGGCTCCGTGCTGCCGCCGAAATACGTGCAGGCACGCACCCACGCGGACACCCGAAGCGGGAGTGCCCGCCCGGACATTGAGAGATAACACCAAGGAGGGGAACCATGAGCGAATCTGATGGCATTGATGAGGCTCTTGAGGGAATGTCGCGCGTTGCGCTGACTGTCGCCGGGCGGCTCGGTGAGCAGCTTGCCAGGGTACGCGAGCAAGAGATGCGCCGCGCCCAAGCGGCCGAGGAACAACAGGCCCGCGAGCTGCAGGCCCGGTTCGATGCGGAGCGTGCGGCTGCCCGTGCACAGCTCGCTCCGGTCATGGATAACCGGTGGTGGGACACGGCCACCGGCCGTGACGTCGAAAGGGTCCATGAGGCGGCCACCGCGTGGAAGGACCATGACCCGGCGGCGCGCGACGCGGCCGAGGTGATCCGTGACCAGGTACAGCGCCGCTACGGTTTGGACGTGGACAACCTCGGTGCCAATGAAGCAACGGTGGCGGAGGCCCTGGCTAAAGCTGAACGGGACCGCGAACAAGCGGAACACGAACGCCGTTCCGGCCGTGATGAGAACGCCCAGGCTGTGCAGCTGCTGGCCGAGGCCGACCGGGAAGACAGGAAACGCGCGGAGGCCGTTGATCGGCCCTCAAAGGAGGACTTGGACGAAGCGCTGGCCTGGCTCCGGGAGACCAAACCCATTGAGGCACACAACTGGGAACAGCGGCATAATTTTGCGGACAGCGTGGCCGAGGAGAAGGACATGGAGAGGCGGTTGATCACAGACTGGACAGCTGCTGGTGCCAATCACCGTCCCGAGCAGTTGCGTGACGAAGCCGAAATCAAATACGACTCAGCCGAGCGCCGACAGGAGCTGGCGGCAAGCCTCGAAGGGGTTGCTGACCGCGAGGCTGTACAAGCGCGGCTCAATTCCGATCAAGACCAGGCCACGCCGCCCAGCGCAGCCGTAGGCAAGGGATCAAGGCCTGCAAAGGCCCGCAAGACGCGCGGAGCCAACGGCCCGACAAAGCTCCTTCAAAAGGGCATGAGCCGGTAAGCCCTTCAGTCCGTCCAGCCCAGGAAATCTGAGCGGATTGCCGGGGCCCGCAAACTGGCCCCGGCCGGGTGCTGCTCACATTAGGATGTCCGGGTGACCGCTGAACACGGCAAGCGCCGCTTTCTGACCATCGAGCAGGTCGCCGAAGAACTGAACGCCAAAAGCAACCTCATCCGGAACCTCATTCATACTGGAGAGCTTCGCGCTTTTCAGGTTGGAGCGAGGGGGTTCTGGCGCGTCGGCCGCCAGGATCTCGAGGACTATATCGCAGATGCTTACCGGCGCACCGCTGAGCGGATCGCCACCGGCGAATTCACGGACGACGTGCCAGAAGTGGAATAGGGACGCTGGAGGGGCAGAAACCCTGTTTTCCGGGGCCGTCCGGCGTCGCTCCAGGCGTCCTACGCTGGCGTGCGCGCATCCGCGGATACAGTTTCCCAGCGTTTCTGGGCTCCTTGCCGGCTGATCCCGAAGGCCCTGCCGATCTTGTCCCATGAGACGCCCGCCGCCCTAGCGGACGCGACGGCGTCGTCGAGCTGGGCTTCGAGATCCTTCAAGCTCCGGCCCAGGCTGCCGATGGTGTGCAGCGACAGGTCCGGGGCGATATGCCGGTGCCACACGTCCAGGAACACTGGCTCCAGGTCCTCCCGGTCGCTTATATCAGCGGCGTCGGCGCTGGCCGGGGGTCCGGCGTAAATGCGCCCCGCGGCTACATCCTCGTCGGAAGGGTCCCAAACCCGCGTCCACAAGGGATCCAAGATGACGTGTTCCCGGAACGGAACACAGCTGCAGGCAACCCGCCATCCGACCACCTGGGACGGCGGCCGCCACGCCTCGCGGGTCGGATCCTCCTCATGCGCGACCGGCCGGCCTTCAGGCGTCATCAGGTTTATCTCCATATACCTGCCACCGGACCCGAACATACCGTCCGCGAAGACGCAGACCACATAGCCTTCATGCTCGCTGCCTTCGGTAAACCAGCCCATCGCGCTTCCCTTCGCCGCCCGCCAATTGCTACAGTGACAGTATGAGCGCTAGCAACCCTCGTTGACAAGCATGGTAGCTATAGCAACTTTAGTTGACATAATCTTTATTATCGGCGTTCAAAGTACGGGAGTAGAAGTAGCTGCGAGAACTCCCTTCCCTTGACGAATCCAGCGTTTCCGCAGGTCAACAGGGCTTTGCTGGTAACGCGCGCTCCTCACGCCGACGGCTGAATTTGCCCTTGGATCGCTTATGGCTGTAGGTTTCCTGCATCTAATGCATGTTTCCATGGTTTAGGGGTCGTTGTGAGTGGTGCCGGTCCAGGTTTCGTCCCGCGGATGCTGGTGGATCCGGACATTGGGCTGTTCAGGGCTGATGAACGGGTTTTCACTGCCATGCTCGATGGCTGGCGGGCGCAGATGCTGGCACGCGGCCTCACGACTCAGACCATCAAGCAGCGCTGCCAGCTGCTGGAGCGTTTTCAGCGCTTTACGGGTGAATTTCCGTGGCAATGGCGCCCCGCCGACATTGATGACTTCCTGGCCGATCTGCGCTCGGGCGAGAAACCGATCAGTCTGAAGACGTTGCGCTCGTACAGCAACGCCGTGGCGATGTTCTGCTCTTACCTGACGCATCCTGGCTATGGGTGGGGCGAGTTCTGCGAACGGACATTCGGCGATATTCCGAGCCAGATCTGCTTCGAGTGGAACACGCCACGGCACACCACCGATGATGCCGTCCCGGCTAAGAAGCGGTCCTTCACCAAGGCGGAACTGCAGCGCCTTTTCGACTACATCGATGACCTTGTCGACAGGGAATACGCCGCTGGCAGCAAGCGTTGGTTGCCCCTGTTCCGCGACTCGGTGGCGTTCAAAGTCTGTTACGCCTATGGGCTTCGCCGACGCGAAATGACCATGCTGGACCTGGAAGACTTCGGCCCGAACCCGCACGTCAGCGACTACGGCCGGTTCGGAGCAGTCCAGGTTCGGTTCGCCAAAGGTACGGCTCGGGACCCAGACGTCGCACCGTGTTGACCGTGCCGGAGTTCGACTGGGTCGTGGACCAGCTCAAGACCTGGACAGCCGGCGGCATGAGGCAGCAGTTCCCGACAGCTGAACGGTCTTCGGCTCTTTGGCCGAGCGAACGTGGCGCCCGGATGTCCCTGGGCTCTTTCGGGGATGCGTTCGCCGCTGCCCGGGATGCCGTCGGCCTGCCCCAGGAGCTGGGTCTGCATTGCCTCAGGCATTCCTACGTGACCCACCTGATCGAAGCCGGCTACGACGCGGCCTTCGTGCAGACTCAGGTTGGCCACTCCTACGCCTCGACCACCGGGCTCTACACCTCGGTATCGTCGGACTTCAAGCAGAAAACCGTGCAGCAGATGATTGCACGCCGCATCGCGAACTTGGAGGACCCAGATGCCTGAACAGCGCCGGATCGGCTACCGCTGGAACTTGCGAGCCCTGATGGCAAAGCAGAACCTGTGGAAGACCACCGAACTGATGCCGCTCCTGAAGTCCCGTGGCATCAACCTCTCCGAAAGTCAGGTCTACAGGCTGGTCACCTCCACGCCGGAGCGCATTCCGGCAAGGACATTCGCCGCGCTCTGCGACATCCTGGACTGCACACCCAACGACCTGTTCGAACCATTCGTGGAGATGCGCGCCGCGGCGACAGCGAATGCCCCGAAGCGCAGTGAAGACCTCGGCATCGAACCAGGCAACCCCATCGCACGACGTGTCCGCCTCGTCGCTTCTGAGGACGGTGAGTAGGCCACGCAAAGCAGAGGACCCGATCCGCTGGCCGGTTCCCTGCAGTCGCTGCGGTCAGCACCATCAAACCGTCGCGCGCTGGCCAGACGGCGGCGTTTGCGGCTACTGCTATCAGCAGGCAAAGCGCACCCGTGGAGTCTGCGCCTGCGGCCATGAAGGTGTTCTTCCGGGAATTATCGATGAGGAGCCGGCATGCCGCAGCTGCTCGGGCGTTCGGCTCAACGTCGACTGTGTGGGCTGCGGCGCCGAAGACGAACTTTACAGTGGTGGACGCTGCTGGACCTGCGTCCTCGGCGACATCGTAGACGACCTGCTTACAGACCCAGCTACGGGAGTCATGGCCACGGAACTGATCCCGCTGGCGGCGGCACTGAAGTCAATGAAACGGGCCAACAGCGGCATGACCTGGATCCGGCAAAAGCACGTCACGGCCTTCCTTCGTAACCTCGCTACCGCACCCAAAATCAGTCACGACACCTTCGATGAACTGCCCGACTCCCGCACCCGCGAGTACGTCCGAGGGCTCCTCATCGAACACGGGGTGCTCCCCCAGCGAAATGCGTTCCTGATTCGCTACGAAAGCTGGGCCACCCAAGCCATGGAACGCGTCAGCGACCCACAGAACCTTGACGTGATCCGCCGCTACATCCGATGGCATCACCAGCGACGCATGAACCTCATGGACGAAGTCCCCCGCGGCACCTTCCTGCGCGCCAAACAGGAAGTCACCGTCGCCATCGACCTCCTGAACTGGCTCACCGGTCATGACATCAAACTGCCGGAACTGCAGCAGTCCCACCTTGATGTATGGCAATCCGAGGGGCCCACGACGAGACGCATCGCTGAGCGCTTCCTCAAATGGGCCATCAAAACCAAGGCCGCCCCAGCGGGGCTCACCATCGTCCCGCACCGCCGCGGCACCAGCCCAAGACTCCCCAAGATCGGGCAAGACAAAGCGCTCCAACAAATCATCCACACCAACGCACTGGAGACCCGTGACCGGGCCGCCGCGATCCTCATCCTCGTCTTCGGACAACAAGCCGAAAACATCGCCCGGCTGACCTGGGACGACGTCACAGTCACTGAAGACTTAGTCACCATCCAACTCGGAACCACCAAAATTGCGCTGCCGGACCCGTTAGCCCAGCCATGGCGGGAGCTCGCCGCAAACCCAGGCCACGAACTGACCGCAGCACACCCCAACACCAAGTGGGTATTCCGCGGAACATCACCCGGACGCCACATCCACCCAGGGCACCTCACAACCCGACTCAGCAAGCTCTTCAACACCCGAGCCGCGCGACTCGGAACACTCCACGAACTCACCAAACTCGCACCCGTGGCCATCATCGCCGAAACCCTCGGCTACTCCCCGACTACCATCGAACGCCACGCCACCGACTCGGCATCCGCCTATGCCCGGTACATCGCAGCAGTAAACGAGTCCGTCCTGCACGAAAGCCCGAGAAACTAGAACGGCTCCGTCTCGCTTGCGTCCGTGAGGACATACCTAAAGCTGCCGGCCCCGACGATCCCAGTCCTGGCGACGGGCTTCTTCCTCGTCCCAGAAATGACCGTCGTAGTGGCGCACATAGAGCAGATAGGCGGTGAAGACCGCGCAGATAATCAGCATTGCCAGCATGAGGTAAAGAAAGGGACCCCAAGCTTGATTCCACCGGAATGCAATTTGCACGATTGCGTTTACGGCCATGAAGGACACCATGACCAGCTGCCAGCGAAATCCGCCCCGCGTCATACGCGGCTCAAGGCGATTCCGACCCTCAGGCATATTCGGAGCCTACAGCCGGAGGAGCTTTCTGTCATGAGCTAACACCGGCCCCGCCACCGAGCAGTATGAGTGCCGTTCACCGTCGGCAAATCACGGAGGCGGCTACTCCCGTCCCATGAATACCCGTGCATGCCAGTTCGAAAGCAATGAAAAGTAGGGGTGCCAAGACCTCCGTCGCCCCGGCGTCGGTCGCTGAGTTGCCGTGCTTTGCGGAGCCAGGTGTCCCGGCGAGCTGCAGTAAGCGGCTGAAGAGGTAACACGATGTCGCCGCCCTGGGCGAATCACACCAAATTCCGTTTCATCATGCGCTGAAGTGCGGGAACCCCTTAATCCCGCGTTGCAGGCGCGCGCCGTGCTTCTTCGGCCGCTCCAGTGCGGCGCGCCGCCGCCGCACCGCTGCGAAGGCGGGCGTAGTCGTTCTGGCGCTGCAATCGGTCCAGGCGCCGACGGACCATTCGTCTATAAAGAGGAATACCAACAAATGGCCTTACCATTATACTGGTCGGAAGGAGGAGGCTGCATGTCACGTACCGACGATTCTGCATCACCGGACGATCCGCGGCGCCTTCGTCGCGACCACCACCTCATCCAGTCAGCGAATCTCGGATTCTCGGTCGCGCAGGCAATGGCGGCCGTCGCCGTGCCAATCCTGGCCGTGTACGCGGGGCACCCCATCGAGCTGATCGGGATCATTGTCGCGGTCTCTGCGGTGTCGCAGACCGTCGCGCGCCTTGGCATGGGCACCCTGATGAGCCGGCTGCCCACCAAGCACTTCATTGCTGCCGCTACGCTGCTGCTGTCTGCATCCTGTTTCCTCCTCGGCTTCAGCACCGAGTTGTGGGCCTTCATCATTGCCCAGCTCCTGCAAGGAGCCGCGCGCGCGTATTTCTGGACCGGAAGCCAGACGCATGTTGTCCGCGCGTCCGAGTCCGCCGTCACCGCGCTCTCCCGCCTGAACGTGGTTCAGGGCGTAGGCCAGCTGATCGGACCGGCACTCGCGGGCTTCATTGGTGCCTGGTCCCTGCAGATGTCCCTCCTGGCAGCGGGCGCACTCGCGGCGATCGCGCTCGCGCCGGCGATCGCACTCGTCAGATTTGCCCCGTTCCCACAGCGGAGCCGCCACGGCACCGGGCGCCCTCGGCAGATCTGGCGTCAGCCAGGTGTCGGCATGGCTGCCAGCATGGCGGCGGTCGCGGGTGCGTGGCGCGGCATCCTCAATTCCTACCTGCCCGTTATCCTGACCGCGGCCGGCCACAGCATTCCCGTCGCCGGCGCGCTGATGACGGTCGCCAATCTCGCGTCCCTTTGCGGCAGTGCGTTCTCCCGCCGCATCCATGCCGCGGGTCCGCGCGTCGCGAATGCGATCGGCACGGCGGGGGCAGGCCTCGGACTTGTGCTTGCGTCGTTTTTCCCGAATCCGATCTGGGTAGTCGCTGTGGGGCTCACCATCTCGGGCCTCGGTGCCGGGATTCTGCAGACGGTCGGTCCGGCATTGGCTGTGGATTCCATCAGCGAAGAGGATCGTGGGCGTGCCATCGCATCCATCGGGACGTTCCGGTCAATATCGCTGTTCGTGTCCCCTCTGGCGACCGCAGGGCTCATCCTCATCGTTCCCAGCGCTGCTATCGCCGCGGGGATCGCCGGTATCATCATTTCTACGCCAACCCTGTCTACTCTGATCAGACGCAGAGGCCAGGCGAGGACGTCCCAGGAAGGCACCCATGACCACGACGAAGACTTTGCGAACTGACCGCCCCGTGAGAACGGTTTCCACCGATCTGTTCATCCCGATCGAGGCGCAGCGTTCCTCTCAGACGGTCGCAGACCGGATCCGGACCATGATCCAGGAGGGTGTGATCGCCGTTGGGGATCGCCTGCCATCCGAACGGGACCTGTGCGATCAGCTGGGCGTGAGCCGCGTCACGGTCCGTGAAGCGCTGCGGATCCTTGAGACGAACGGGCTGGTCACCGTCAAGGTCGGCGTGAGCGGCGGTGCGTTCGTCACAGTTCCAACGATCGACGTCGTGCGCGACAGCATCGGCGACCTTCTCGCACTCTCGGCTCTGACAGCGGCAGAGATCACGGAGGCGCGGACGCTTCTCGAACTGAGTGTGGTCCCGCTGGTGTGCGAGCGTGCAACGGAGTCAGACATTGCGGAGCTCTACGCCATCTGCGACCGCACCCTCGCGGAGCGCGAGCGAGGCGACTACAACGTTCGCACATCCCTGAGCTTCCACCTCCGCGTCGCCGCAGCCGCGCACAACCCCGCGGTCCTCATGCTGCTCACGTCGATTCAGCAGCCGATCCTCCGGTCACTGCAGGACGCGGGCCACCACGACACCAGCGGCGTCGAGGAACACCGCCGCTTCACCGATGCCATCGCCGCCCGCGACGTTGAGGCCGCAATCGCCATCATGCGCGACCACCTCGGACGAACGGCGGCCCGTGTGGTCCAGGGCTAAGGCACGCCCCAGCCCTTGACAAACAAAGCCAAATCAAGGATGCTCATTATCACAAATGGTCTAACCATTACGCGGTTGTAAACATTCCCGCGTGAAGATACGTCCCAGGAGTGATCAATGCGGATCGAAGCCAAGAGACATTTATGCCAGAGCTACGGCAACTGCGTAGCCGTCGACCCGGAGCACCTCGACCTCGACGACGAAGGGCTCGTCGTGGTCACTCGGGATTCCGTCGCGGACGGCGAGGTCGCAGCCGTCCAGGCGGGAATCCGCAGCTGCCCCGTGAACGCGCTCGTCCTCGTCGACGGAGAGTGACCGTGCCTACCCTCACCGCTGCCCCGCCGCGCATAGTCATTGTCGGCGGTTCCGTCGCTGGTGCACGCACCGCACAGGCGCTACGCTCGCAGGGCTTTTCCGGCGAACTTTTCGTCATCGAGCCCGAGGCCGGGGAGGCCTACGACCGGCCGCCACTGTCCAAGGAGTATCTGACCGGCGTCTGGTCCCGCGCGCAGCTCGACCTGATCCCCGGTGGCTGGGCGTCCGTGGACACCACGGTCATCCCGGCGCACGCCACAGCGCTGAATGTGCAGGAACGCCAGATCACGCTCTCCGACGGACAAGTGATCGGCTACGACGCACTGGTGATCGCAACGGGTCTCTCGCCTCGGCGTCTGGTCGCGGATGACGGTGAACCGATCGGCCACGTTATCGGCACGGCGTCCGACGCTGATGCCCTCCGCGACCAGCTCCGCCATGGGGCTCACGTCGTCGCGGTAGGCGGCGGGTTCATCGCCGCCGAAGCAGCGTCCGTGGCCCGCGAGCTCAGCCTTCCGGCCACGATCATCACCCGCCGCGGCACACTGCTCGAGGGCAGCCTCGGTGCCGTCGTCGGTGCGCACATCGCGGCCACCCACCGCGATCGCGGCGTCGACCTGCGGACGGATGCACGCATCACCTCAATCGCCCGTGACGGCAGCGGCGCCGTGATCACACTGGTCGGCGGGGAGCGGATCCACGCCGACGTTCTCGTCGCCGGCATCGGATCAGAGCCCAACACCTCCTGGCTCCGGGACTCGGGCATTCGGGTCGACGCCGGCGTCATCACGGACGCCCGGTGCCGCGCCTTCGGCGCTGCCGGGGTCTACGCTCTGGGGGACGTCGCGCACTTCTACGACGTCCACTCCGCCAAGCTCCGCCGGGTCGGCCACTGGACGAACGCTGCCGACCAGGCGACCGTCGTCGCCCACAACCTCCTGCACCCGCAGGATCCGATCGGATACCGGGAGGCCCCCTACTTCTGGTCGGACCAGTTCGGCGAGAAGATCCAGGTCGCCGGACACCCGGATCAGGATGCCCACGTCGATCTCCTGACGCTGGACGGCCCCATCCCGCGTCGGATCGCGATCTACTCGCACGGCGATGACGACGGTTGCGGCGCGGTCGTCACCTTCGGCTGGCCCCGCGGCATGGTCGCCGTGCGCCGCTTGATGCCGCTCGAACCGACGACCGCCGAGATGCTTGGCGAGCTCGAGAAACTCGCAGCGGGCGCACGCCTTGTCGCCGCCGTCTGAAGCCGGTCCTTTTCTTCCCGTTCCGTACACGAAAGTGAGTTTTCACGATGACCACAAACATCTGTTCCAGTTCAGAAACTTGTCCGACGTCAGAAACGTGTCCCACGCCGGCATCTCAGACCGAGGACCCGCGCCGCGCCCGTGATCTGGTCGACTTGGAGTCCGGGCAGATCAGCCGGGAGGTCTTCTTCAACCAGGAGATCTTCGATCTCGAAATGCAGAATCTGTTCCCCCGTGCCTGGCTTTTCGTCGGCCATGCCTCGCAGATCCCGAACCCGGGCGACTACTTCTCGTCGTGGATGGGCAGCGACCCGGTCCTGCTCACACGCGACGTGGACGGTGGGATCTACGTGCTGCTGAACTCCTGCCGCCACCGCGGCATGCGCGTGTGCCGTTATGACGAGGGCAACACGATGCAGTTCACCTGCCCCTATCACGCATGGTCGTATTCGATGGACGGCAGCCTGGTTAACGTCCCTGGGGACCTCTTTGGCGTCCCGCATATGAAGGCCGCCTACAGCGGCAAGCTCGATAAGCAGAACTGGGGCCTTGTGCGCTGCCCTAAGGTCTACAACTACAAGGGCCTCGTCTTCGCCAACTGGGATGAAAACGCGGAGGACTTCCTTGACTACGCCGGCGACTTCCACTGGTGGCTGGACAACCTTGCCGATGCCTTCGATGGCACCCCCGGCGACACTGAGGTCTTCCACGGTGTACTCAAGTGGCGCATCAAGTCGAACTGGAAGTTCGTCTCTGAAAACTTTCTCGGCGACACCTACCACGGCGCATCGACGCACGCCTCGGTCGAGGCCATCGGCATCGGCCCTGGCGGCCGCGGCAAGCGCCGCCACGGCGAACGTCAGGACGAGGGCGGCCACTCGACGGGCCGTATGAAGACCTCGTTCCGCAACGGTCATGGCGCCAGCGACAACCTCGCCTATGAAATCGCCTATCCCCAGTTCGTTGAGCCGGAGATGAACGAGTACTTTGACCAGGCCTGGGCGACCCGCAAGGAGCGCCTGGACGCGGAGGGCCGCCTCCTCGGCGGTCGCGGGCCGGCGACGATGTTCCCGAACATGTCGTTCGCGGCCGGCTTCCCGCGGAGCATCCTCGTCGCGCATCCGATCAGCCCCACCGAGACCGAGGTGTGGCGCTGGTTCCTCAGCGATAAAAAGGCCCCCGAGCACGTGCGTGAGTGGCTGCGCCAGTACTACATGCGCTATGGCGGCCCTGCGGGCATGACCGAGCAGGACGACATGGAGAACTGGGACTACGCCACCCAGGCGTCCAAGGGCGTCGTTGCCCAGCGGTACCCGTACAACTACCAGCAGGGTCTCGGCACCGAGCAGCTCTCTGAGCTCGATCGTGCGGTGCATTCCAACCACGCGATCTCCGGCGAGGTGAACGCCCGGGCCTTCTACCGCCGCTGGTCGGAGTTCGTCGACAACCTCAGCTGGGACGAGCTCCTCGAGATCGCGAAGTCGGACGATCGGATTGACGCGATTATTCGCCGTCAAGAGGAAGACGCGGTTGCGGAAGCCGCCGCAGGGAAGGTAAGCCACTGATGTCGACGCCGGACTACTCGAAGGGACAGGACCGCTGGGCGCTGCTGCAGGAGGTCTCCGAGTTTCTGTTCATCGAAGCGGACCTCCTGGACGAGCGCCGCTATAACGAGTGGCTGGATCTGCTCGCAGACGACTACCAGTACAGCGTTCCGCTGCGTATGAACGTCGAATATGCCGAGGCGGACACCCGCGGCGAGACGAAGTCCGGGTCCGAGGTCTGCTGGTTCGATGAGCCGAAATCTACTGTCGAGCTGCGCGTGATGCAGCTCGCCACCGGCGTGCACTGGGCCGAGGAACCCGTCTCCCGGGTCTCGCACCTGGTGACGAACGTCCGCATCGAGGAAGTTACCTGGCCCGAGGTCAAGCTCTCGAGCCGATTCCTCGTTTACCGTAACCGCGTGGCCGACGAGACCGACTTCTTCGTCGGCCGTCGCAAGGACACCCTCCGCAAGACGGACGACGGGTGGAAGGTCGCTAACCGCTACCTGCTGCTGGACCAGACAGTGCTACTCGCGAAGAACCTTTCCGTCTTCCTCTGATGATGGGCGCCGTCCGAGACGACGGCTCCCTCCCTCGTTCCCGCCCTGCTGAAGGTGCTCTCCCCGGTACCTTCCGCAGGGCGGGAACCTTTTGCTGGGAGAAGACTGGAGTCTGCCTGCTGCCGAAACGAAAACACAGCCCAGCTATCCGGTCTCCTCGGTCGGCAATACCCTCCGTCTCCTCCTGATGTTCAAAGAGCGGCAGCGCCTCCGCTTATTCGACGCCGCGCACGAGCTCGGCGTCTCGGCATCCACCGCCTATGGGCTCCTCGCGATGCTGCAGTCCTACGGCTTCATCGCCAGGAGCCTGGGGTCCGGACCGTACGTCCTGGGCTCGGCGCTTCTGGACTTGGGCCTGTCTGCCGTGCGGAACATGGATGTTCGCTCGCTGGCACGTCCCATCCTCGCGGACCTGGCCCTAAGACTGGACGAGTCCGTCCACCTCGTCTTCCTCGAAGGCGACAACGTCCGCTACGTGTACAGCGTCGAGGGACCGTGAGCAACTGCGAATAGCGGATCGCACAGGTCAGGTGTTCCCTGCGCATACCAGTGCCATGGGGGCGCGATGCTTGCAGACTCCCACCCGACCACCTCGCGGGGACGCTTGCGCGGGCTCGCTGCCTAGGACGTCGACGTCGCCGCCCTCGAATGCGCAGCTTCCTCAGATCCGCCAGCTGGGCTACGCGCTCAACGCTCGTCCGGATGACGTCACGTCCTTGGCGATGACCGTCGAGGATCCGCGTGGCGCAACGATCACCGCGATCAGTGCCGCCGGCCCATCGACCCGTATAGCTCAGCAGGGGCAGAAGCAGATCGCCCGCCGGCTTCACGCTGCGGCCGCGCAGTACGCGCTGCTCCCAAATGAATGTCGATGCCCGCCCGGCAGGAGTGCCGGCCGGGCATCGACCGTGTTCACGTAGTGCTCAGCGCACAGCGAGTCCGGCGTGTCCAAGCCGCGCTCGGTGGTAGTTCCAGACGAAACCGTCGTTGAACGTTGAGCCGAGGTCGGGCATCACCGCCATATCAGCCTCCGGGACCTCGTAGCTCACTGTTCCCATCGAGCTCGCGTTCACAAGCATCCGCGCCAGGATCTCCACATTCAGCGCGCGTACGACCGCCTGCTCGACCGTCGCGCCCACCGTCACGATCCCGTGTCCGCGCAGAACCAGCGCCGGTGCCGTGCCGAGGGCGGATGCGACTTCCCGTCCAAGCTCGGCCGTGTTGATCAGAAGGCTGCGCGGGTAGGTCGGGATCCCCTCAGCGGCCATGCGCATTGCCGGGATGTTGTACGCGCCGACAACGGGTAGCAGGGCGACACCGGCGAGGTCGGCCGCGATGACCGCAGGAGCGTGCGCGTGCACAACCGCCTGCGCGTCAGGGCGCGCCGCCAGCACCTCAGCATGGATCGGAAGTTCATTCGGCGCCTGGAATCCCCCCTCAAGCGCGCGCTCGGGGACGACTTCGTGGATGTCCCCCGGCTGGGTGAACAGCAGCCCGCTCTCCTGTGGCCCGCGACAGCGGATCGCGATGCCGGCGTCGGTGCGCAGGCTTACGTGGCCGAGGACATCCTCCGCTAACCCGGCATGGGCGATAATTCGGCAGGCCTCGGCGAGTAGCTCTCGTGCCGATGCGTCGAATGCCATCAGCTCTCCCGCACGGTCGTACGCAACTGCGTCAGAAGCTCCGTGCTCTCGGGGTAGGGACGCTTCGCGTAGTCTCCTTCCGCGGCGGCGCCGAAGAATTCCGCGGCGGCCGACAGCGTTGCGCTTGTAACACCGAGCGAGTCGGCGAGAGCGGTGGCCAGCTTCATGTCCTTGGCGATCGTCGTTGCGGGCGCATGCTTTGCCACCGCTCGTTTATTTCCGCTGTAGTACTCCACGACGCCCTTGAACCCGCCGACGACACCGCTTGACCGCTCGAGCGCATCGATCACCTTCGCGACGTCAAGACCAGCCTGCTGGGCGATGACGAGGGCCTCCGCCACAGCGAGGTGGGTCGCGTACTTCACGTGCTGGTGCACGAGTTTCGTGGCGAAACCATCCCCCAGGGCGCCCGCGTAGAGCAGCGTCCCGGCGACGTCCTGCACGATTGACTCCGCGCCGCCGAGTACCCCCGCCTCGCCGCCGATCATGACGGTGAGGTTCGGGGCCGTGCCGGACACCGGCGCATCGACGTAGCGGGCACCGTTGCCAAGCGCCGCGACACGCTGCGCGACGTCCTGTGCGAGTTCCGGGTCTCCCGTCGTCATATCCACGATCAGGGCACCCGCACGAAGCCCGGCAAGCACTCCGGCTTCCTCGTCATAGAGCACCTCACGCACTGCCGTGGGATTCGGCAGGGCAAGGAAAATTACATGGCTCTGTTCTGCGAGTTGGCGGGGACTCACCGACGGAGCGGCCCCGATCATCGCCGTTGTCGCGACGCGATCCGTGTGCCGGTCCCATACCGCGACCGAATGGTCGGCCGCGATGAGACTCGCGGCGAGGGCCTTGCCCATCCCTCCGAGTCCGACGACTCCCACGTGATTTGGATCCATAACTTTCACCTTTCATGCACCATTGCCTGGAATGCACCGCTGCCGCAACCGGATTCAGGCATCCTCGTCCCGGGCGGCATCATCTGCTTCTCGCGGAGCGATATCGCCTCCCAAACATATTGGTTAGTCCATTGACATGGCAAGACCAATGGCCATAAGCTCCTGAAGATAAGTTTTCCGGACCGCGAAAACCCCTTGCCCTGCTTTGAGTACGGGCGTTACAGGGATCGACCTGGCAAGGACGCCAGAAAGGAGCGCCAATGCTTGACGCAATCTGGAGCGCGCTCGGCGAGGCCCTCAGCCCGATGTCGCTAATCATGCTGCTTATCGGCGTTGTGATCGGCTTTCTCGTCGGCATCCTCCCGGGCATCGGCGGTGCGGTCACGCTCGCCCTGCTCATCCCCGTGACCTTCGGCATGGATCCGGTGCCGGCCTTCTCGCTTCTGCTGGGCATGTATGTCGTGTCCGCGATCGCCGGCGACTTCACCTCAATCCTGTTCGGGATCCCCGGTGAGCCAACGGCAGCAGCCATGGTGCTCGACGGCTATCCGCTTAATAAGAAGGGGCAGGCCGGGCGCGCGCTTGGCGCCTCCCTGTCAAGCTCGGCGATAGGGTCGATCTTCGGTGCGGTCCTGCTCATGGCGCTGATCCCTGTGATGCGGCCGCTCATCTTGAGCATCAGCGCGCCCGAACTGTTCGCCGCGGCCGTGCTCGGCCTGACGTTCATCGCGTCGCTCTCCGGCGGTATCATCCACAAGGGCCTGGTCATGGCCACGATCGGCGTGCTCCTCTCGCTCGTCGGGCTCGATCCGAACCTCGGCATCGAGCGGTACACCTTCGGAAGCCTGCACCTCTGGGAGGGCATCGGCATTGTCCCCGTCGTCGTCGGTCTCCTCGGCGGTGCCGAAGTGCTGCAGTCCATGCTCGACAAAGACGGTGACACCAAGACGGCCGTGCCGCCACACCTTGGCGGCATCCTCGTCGGCGTCAAGGATTCCTTTCGCCACTGGTCGTTGATGCTGCGCACCAGTGCCATCGGTGCCGTCCTGGGAATGATGCCCGGTCTCGGAGGATCGGTGTCCCAGTTCATCGCCTACGGCCACGCCAAGCAAACCTCGAAGCATCCCGAGGAGTTCGGCAACGGTTCGATCGAGGGCGTGATCGCCGCAGGTGCGACCACGACAGCGAAGGACGGGGGCCACCTCGTACCGACGATCGCCTTCGGCGTGCCGTCGGGCGCGAGCATGGCGGTGCTACTCGGCGCGTTCCTGATCCTCGGCCTGAATCCTGGCCCCGAGATGCTGGGCGAGCACCTCAACGTGACGCTCTCGCTCGTGTGGATCATCGTGCTGAGCACGATCGCGGCTGTCATCCTCGGCTACCTGCTGATCCGTCCCCTTGCCAAGCTCACCTCGGTGACCGGAAGGCTGCTCGTACCGTTTCTCATCACGATGCTCACCATCGGCGCATTCTCGAACACCAGCTCGCTCGACGACGTCTGGATCATGCTCGTCTTCCTCGCCATCGGCGTGATGTGCAGCCGCTTCAAGTGGCCCCGCATCCCGCTGCTGCTTGGTCTGGTGCTCGGCGAGATCCTCGAGCGGTACTTCACCGTCAGCTACGCGCTGTTCCAGTTCAACTGGCTCAGCCGGCCCGGCGTGATCGTCATCGAGGTCATCATCGCCGGCATGATCCTGTTCACCGCGGTCCGCACCGCTCGCAAAAAGCGCGCCGATAAGCGCGAGCTCCTGGCCACCGGAGGTCTCGTATGAGCACCGAAATGATCCACTCCATCGAAGGCGACGGCGAGGGCGGCTCGCGGGGGCGCCACGTGCACAAGCCCGATCTGATCATCACATCCGTGCTGCTCGTCGTGTTCGTCGTGGCGTTCCTGATGGCCACGGGCTGGAGGGACCTCGCCGCCTACTTCCCTCTCGGCGTCAGCGGCGTGGGTGTGATTGCCAGCGCCTCCTTACTCGTACGGGTGCTGTTCTTCCCGCCCAAGCCGGCCGCCCCGAAGACCAACGTGCCCGAGGCCGCCAAGTCGGTGGCCGAGCAGGAGTACGAGTTCTTCAAGAACCTCTCGACGCGGGACTGGATCACCTCGCTCGGCTGGCTCGGCGGCTTCTTTGTCGCACTGTCGGTCTTCGGTATCTACCTCGCCATGGTCGCCTTCACCGTAGGTTACCTGCGCTTCCAAACCGCCAAGTCGTGGTGGTTCGCCGCCATCTACGCGGCCCTGCTCGGCGGCGTCATCTACGTGGTCTTCGCGATCGCCCTCAAACTGCCGCTGCCGGGCGGGCTGCTCGGCCTCGCCTGAGCGCCCGTTTCCCTGCTCTCCCTTCCCGCGTCACCGCCCGGCCGCCTATGGTCCGGGCGCACCAAAATCGAAAGGACCCGTCCCAATGCGTAAGCTCGCACTCGGCCTCGCCGCCCTCGCCCTCGCCGGCGGCGCACTCACAGGCTGCTCGTCGGCAGGTGCCACCGGCGCGTCAACCTCCCCGGAGGACGCAGCGGCCAAACTGAAAAACCAGACGATCACGCTGGTCGTCCCGTTCGACCCGGGCGGGGGCTACGACGCCTACGCCCGCATGTTGGCCCCGAAGCTTGCCGACGAGCTCGGCGCTACAGTAATTGTCGAGAACAAGCCCGGCGCGGGCGGCATCCTCGCCACGAACGAGTCCGTGCACGCCAAGCCGGACGGGAAAACCCTCGTGCTGCTCAACGGCCCCGGCCACCTCGGTGCTGCGATCGCGAAGACCAACGGCGTCCGGTACGACGCGAAGACAATGAGTTACATCGGCCAAATCAGCTCCGAACCCGACGTGCTCGCCACCAGCAAGTCCTCCAGCATCGCGTCAGTGGACGACATCGCTGGCAAACGCTTCGCGGCCACCGGCCCCGGCTCAAACGAGTACATCGACGCCGTAGTTCTGAACCAGCTCCTTGGCATGGACAACCAGGTCGTGACCGGTTTCAAGTCCAGCAACGAGGCCAGCCTCAACGTTATCCAGGGCAACGTCGAGCTGCATTCGCGCTCGTTCGGCAGCCAGCAGCCAGGTATCAACGCCGGCGATCTTAAACCGATCCTCGTCATCGGCGAGAACACCGGTGAGAAGGAGATCAAGGACGTCGACAACCTCCTCGACGTGGTGAAGGGCGACCAGAAGGAACTCGCAACGCTGCACACGAAGCTCATCTCCAGCGGCCGCCTCCTCGCGGCCCCCCCAGGAATGGACCCGGGCACGCTGCAGACAATCCGCGACGCCTTCGAGAAGGTCATGACCGATAAGGCCTTCATCAAGGCTGCCGCCGACACCAAGCGGCCGGTCCACTATACGAGCGGCGACGACGTGCAGAAGCTCGTCAACGACGTGATGGGCTCACCACAGGAGTACGTCGACCTCATCACGAAGGCCTACACGGGCTGATCACCGACGTTCAACAGGGTGTGTCCCAGAAACCCTCCTGGGACACACCCCGTCTTTGCGTCAGGACCGAGGTAAGGCCGACCCGGATGCCGGCGAGATGACCTTTGCCCGGAAGAGCGTGCGCGCCATGCGCGCGAAACGATCGATAACGAGCGGCAAGGGCAAGCCCGATTGGCTACGGACGTTCTCCGCCGGCACCGGATCCGTCCCCACGCAATCACCCGCATCCATTGCATAATCAACGATGCCCTGCGCGAGGATGACGCCGTCCTGCTTGACGACCGCGCAAGCGCCGACCACGCCCATCGGTGTCCAAATCGTTCCGCCTGCCTGCAGGCTCACCTGCATTCCCAGCTGGCGCAACGAGGCGAGCACCCATTCAGACGCGGCTTCGAGCGGGTCCTCCGTTCCGCTGATCCCGAGCGTTTCCCTGGTGGCGATCGTCGACCACAGGATGGCCGCAGGTCCGGCAGCAAGCCACTGCCCACCGGGCGTGGGGCGCGCAACAACGGGCACGTCCTCCCGCGGCGCTGTGCGAGACGCTTCCTCCGCGACCAGCACGACGGTCCGGTCCGGCTGCCAGAGACGCATCACCGCCCCCCGTCGTCCCGCAGAGACGTCCGAAACGAGGCCGAGGTCACGGGCGACGCCATCGAGGGGAGCTCGCGGCTCCGGCTCCACATGAAGCTCCCAGCACGGACGCATGCTTCCATCATAGGGGCCTGGTTCGGGACGAACGGGCGGCGGAAGTCAGTGACAATCTCAATGACCGGTCGACACACCACCGGATCCTCGGCTCTCCCGATCCAGGGTCTCGTCATGTCCGCGTCATGTCCAAGTTTTCCGACCCGTTCGCTGGGGAAGGGCCAACCAAGGCGTGTGAAGCGTCCCCGATCGTTGGCGAGCCGGTCTTCTAGGACGACCGCGGTCCATTCCGATACCTGGACGAGAGACTATCGGGCCTGGACGGTGAGCCCTGCGGGCTTTCGAACCACAACCGTTTGCTGGACCCTGACCATTCCTCTACAGACACATCACCGCCTTTGATTGTCGGCGCTCGAACACCCACCGTCCCCGTTGTTGCAACGGCAGAGCGGGCATCGAAGCCATTAGAACGACATCAGGGTGGTCAAGAACAAAGGCCTATCACTGCCTCTGCTGTACAGAACTTTTATCTGGACAGCAGTAAAGTGATGTGTTTCACTTGTACAACCACGGATCTGACACGAAGATGAGGGAGAGCCGAATGAGTTTTGAACCAATGGGACGCCGCGGATTTATCAAGATCACAGCGGCAGCGGGCGGGACGTTATTTCTGGGAGGCCTCACGGCGTGCGGCCAGGACAGCGGCGGCAGCGGCGGGGGTAAGAAGGGATATTCCGGCGACGTTGCTATTACTGGTCTGGCCAGTCTTATTCATTCCGCTCCCTTCTTTATCGCCCAGTCGGAGGGCTACTACGAGGAAGAGGGGCTGACCCTTGAGCATATTCAGTTCCCAGGGGGGCTTGACACTGTTCGAGGAATCGAATCCGGCATAGGTTTCGGTACGTCGTCCACTATTCCCGTCTTTATCGCGGCCGAGAAGGGCATGGACGTAAAAATCTTCGGCAATGTTTATACGGCGGCTTCTGTCGACTTCATTGCGCTGCCCGACTCTCCCGTCACCTCCATTGAGGATGTCAGGGGCAAGAAAGTGGCAGTCAGCACGCCAGGATCAAACTCCTCGTATTTCGCAGACCGCACGCTGCGGGCCGCTGGCTTAGTCCCAGGCAAGGACGTTGAACTTATCAGCGTCGGCTCGGCGAGCGATTCGTGGACCGCCGTCTCCCAGAAGGTTGTTGACGTCGCGTGGACGGCTTCGCCGCTTTCCGAGAAAATCGCCTCCGAGAGCGGAGCGAAGGTTATCTGGCGTTCCCGCGACTATGTAACGGACTGGTCGGACACCTGCCTCGTCGCGACAGGATCGTTCATAGACGAAAATACCGAGGCGTTGAAGGGCTGGGGCCGTGCGCTCAAGAAGGCGATGGACCTGATTACCAACGACCTGGAAAAGGCCGCCGACGCCTACGGGAAGGCAATCAAATACGAGCCCAAGGTGGCTCTTGAGGCGCTGAAGAACTCGCAGAACTTCTACAGCCTGGACTTCACCGATGCCCAGCTGGCCGCCGTCGTCGCCGCCGGTAAAGAACAAGGCCAGATCACCAAAGAACCGGACATGAACGCCATCGTTATGAGGAACTTCCTTTCATGAGCCAGATATCCCCGATCGATTCAGTAGGACACGACAGTGACGTCGTTTTCGACAATATCGGAATGACTTTCGGCACCGCGACAGGAGTCACCCACGCAGTCGCTAACGTTTCGGGCGCCATACCGGAAGGCAAATTCGTTTCCGTTATCGGTCCCAGCGGCTGCGGAAAAAGCACCTTGCTTGACATGGTCGGCGGCCTGCTGAAGCCCACGCAGGGTTCGGTCAGCATAAACGGTGAAAGCGTGACCGGCCCCCGGCGGGACACTGCCATGGTGTTCCAAGAAGACTCCACCCTGCACTGGCGCACGGTCCTGGACAATGTCGCTTTCGGCCTCGAGGTCAAAGGCGTCCCGAAAGCGGAGCGCCATGAGCGCGCCCGCCGAATGATCGAACTTGTCGGGCTCACCGGTTTCGAGGACCACCGCCCCGGCCAGCTTTCCGGAGGAATGAAGCAACGTGTTGCGATCGCACGGGCCTTGGCCATGGAGCCGCGCGTCCTGCTCATGGATGAGCCTTTTGGCGCCTTGGACCAGCAGACCCGGCAGTTCATCGGCCGGGAACTGCTCCGTATCTGGGAAAAGACACGCAATAGAGTCCTGTTCATCACCCACGATATCCAGGAAGCCGTGTACCTTTCCGACGAGGTTTGGGTCATGTCAGCTAGGCCCTCCGTTGTCAAAGAGGTGGTAACCATCGATCTGCCACGGCCCCGGCCGGAGGGAACCCACGCGCTGCCAAGGTTCCGTGAGTTGGAAGACCACCTCTGGGCGCTGGTAAAGGTTGAGGCGGAGAAAACGTTGGGACCAGGGGCGCGGCTGGCGTGAGCGTTCTGGAGAAGACCCCGGCCGTGCCGGCCAAGCAAAAGGCCGCTATGGTACCGCGTTCATCGCTGGTCCGTTGGGCAATCATTGTGACGCTTGTCGTTGTCCTTGAGCTCACTACCAGAACCGGCATGATCAGCCGGTCCCTCATGGTGCCACCATCGGAGATTCTGACCCGGCTGGCCTCGATCGTCCCGACGGAACAGTTTGGCCAGGACGCAGCCCGAACCCTTACTACCATTCTGGTGGCGTTCACCATCGGACTTGTGCTGGGAGTCCCGCTCGGGGTTTTCTTGTGGCGGGTACCGGCTGCAGGGCGCATCCTTGAGCCCTTCATCGTCACCGGCTATGCAATGCCCACTTTGTTGTTTTATCCGGTTCTTTTGGCCGTGATGGGACTCAACGCGGGACCGATCATCGTTATAGCCGCATCGATGTCCCTGATTCCAATTGCGCTGACCACGATGGTTGCCCTGAACGCCATCAAGCCTATTCTTCACAAGCTCGCCAATTCGGTCAGCGCCTCCCCGCGGCAGTACTACTTAAAAGTTCTCTTTCCGGCGGCGACGCCGCTTATTTTCCCGGGCGTGAAGCTCGGATTTATCTACGCCGTCATCGGCACCGTTGCCATGGAGTTCATCCTCGCGTCCCAAGGAGTCGGCTTCCGCGCCGGCTTCTACTACCGGGAACTGAACACAGCAGACATGTGGGCCTATATCGCTGTTGTCATCGTCCTCAGCGTACTGGTCAACAGCGTGCTTACCTGGCTGGAGAAACGCATCAGAAGGGACATGCTGTGAGTACCGATGTAACGATTCCTTCGTTGCCGACAGTCACCACTCAACAGAGTGCGAACAGATCCAGGGTCATCCGGGACAACGTGTGGCGTGCTGCCGTGTTGGTGGCCTTGGTGCTCCTGTGGGCACTGCTGTCTTCCATGAGTGACCTCGTCGCTTCGCCCACTGACTCGCTCAACGCGCTGGCGAAGCGCTTCGCCGATGGCTCCATTTACCGGCACCTCAACGCGACCTTGCAGGCGGTGGCTATCGGTTTCCTCATCGCTGCTGCCATAGGCTTTCCACTGGGCTATGCCATTGGCCGGAGCAAGTTTCTCGGTGCCGTCTTCGATCCCATCGTCGCAGGCGCCTTCGCCATCCCGCGCGTAATCTTTTTTCCCATCCTTCTCCAGATTTTCGGAGTGGGTGTGGGAGCGCAATCGGCGATGGCCGCGCTGGCAGCGGTATTCCCCATCATGGTCTCAACAACCGCAGGCGTCCGCGCCATCAACCCGCTCCTGCCCAAGCTGGCACGCTCGCTGAGCCTATCCCCGCTGCAGACCGTGACCAAGATATACATTCCGGCCATGGCACCCTCGCTCATGGTTGGCATCCGTATCGGTTTCAGCATCGCGTTCATCAACGTGATCATCGCCGAATTCTTCGCTGCGCGTGCCGGTCTCGGGCTTTTGGCGCTGCGGGCCTACGGCATGCTGGACCTGCCAACCATGTACGGCATCATCGTGCTCCTCGCTGCGATCGCACTGGCCGGGAACCTCGCCCTGTGGGCAGTCGAACGGCGGCTGGGCAACAAGGTCTAGCCCCAGGGGGCCTGCACGCCCGCTTGCCTACGTGTCTGAGTACTGAAACGCTCTAAGAAAGGGGAAAGCATGTCTGCGACTGCTGCCCGAGAGGAATACCAGAGGTTAAGGTCCCAATTCAAGGAAAAGGGACTGGGCGGAAGGATCGGTTTCGGGAGCCGCCCGGCGCTTCTGGTGGTTGACATGATCCGCGGATTCACGGATTCAAGATCGCCCTTGGCCGGAGACCTTGACGAACAGCTAAAGGCAGCCCAGGAACTTCTTGGAAGAGCTCGGGGCGCTGGCGTTCCGATCATCTTTTCAACTGTCGCGTACGACACCGACCTGCAGGAGGCCGGTAAATGGATCCGGAAAATCCCGTCCAACAGCTGGTTGGTTGAGGGAAGCGAATGGGTGGAACTCGACGACAGGCTCGAGCGCCAAAACAATGAAATGCTGCTCGTGAAAAAGTATGCATCCTGCTTTTTCGGCACCGATCTCGCGGCCCGTCTGGTGTCCAAAGGCATCGATACGCTGATCCTCATCGGCTGCACCACCAGCGGATGCATCCGGGCTACCGCCGTGGATTCATGTTCCTACGGATTCCACACCATCGTTGTTGAGGAGGGCGTCGGAGACCGGGCCGAACTGCCGCACCTCGCCAGCCTTTTCGACATTGACAACAAATACGGCGATGTTGTCGGTCTGGAAGAAGCAAACACCTATCTCGAACATGTCCGCGGGTAAGCCCGGCACGGCGCAGAAATCGCCGTGCCGGCTCTCTAACCGGACTCCGACCCAAGGGCGGCGTGCCATCATCCTGCAGAGGCCAGACCGTGGGCCTGTCCGGCGCTGACAGAATCCTGAGCATTGCCGCGACGGTATTGTTCTCGTTCGCCCTTGGAACCCTGGCAGTGGTGGTGCCGATATTGGCCATTGCCGTGGGGTACAGCACGGTCGAAGTCGGAATGATGGTTGCACTTGCAGCAGTCTCGCAGTTAGTGACCCGGATCTTCCTGGGAGCACTGATGCGCAGGGTCCCAGACAAAGCCCTCCTCGTGGGAGCAGCGCTCATGATTGCCGTCTCGTGCGCTCTGATCGCAGTCTCAGATGCATTGGCAATTTTCGTAGTATCCCAGCTGGTCCAGGGCTCGGCTCGAGCCTTGTTCTGGACCAGCAGCCAGACGCACGCCGTCCGCATGTCGACCTCGTCTGTCAAGGGACTGACTGACGTGAATCTCGCCGCAGGGGTCGGAGCACTGCTGGGACCTGCACTTGCCGGTTATCTCTGGGAACTTTCGACACCGCTGCCGCTGATCGTGGCGGCAGCGGCAGGATCGGCGGCCGTCATCCCTGCTGCCCTTCTGACCAGGCTTCCTGTGTTCGCTCCGGAGCATGCCACAGGCGGAATAATGGCGCGAGGCCTCTGGCGGCGCCCTGGCGTCGATGCCGCCTGCTGGATGAACGCTGGAGCGGGCGCCTGGAAGAGCCTCTTGGACTCCTACGTTCCCATCGTGCTCTCCCTTGCCGGCCAACCCGTCGCCGTCATCGGAATCCTGGTAGCCATACCCAACGCTGCCGTCCTGGCCGGAAGTGCATCTGCGAGCTGGCTGCGCAGGCGGGGAAACAGGACGTCCCTTCTCACGGGCCTCCTGGCCACGGGGACGGGCTTGGCCGCGGCGGGGCCACTGGCCGGCGCCGCAGTTGCCGCCGCCGCCGCCCTCGCTGTTTCCGGCGTTGGTGCCGGGATCCTCCAGACTGTCGGACCGGCCATAGCTGCAGATGAAGTGCACCCGGAAGAACGCGGGGATGCTCTCTCCCTGACTGGCACGGTACGGGCTTCAGCGCTCTTCCTAACACCGTTTGTGATGGCACTGCTGGTCAGCGTGGTCCCTGTTGCCGCAGCGCTGGTCACGGCCGGCGTCCTCATGACCCTTCCAGCAGCTGGAAGTATCCGCAGAAAAGACCTTCCAGCGCAGATCGCGCCAACAGAATCAGGTCCAGGCAGGCCGCTCCAACAAACTCAGCTTGAAGCTCCCGAGAAAAAGGTGCCCGATGACAACTGAAACGACTGACACCACTGCTTCGGACATTCCCCGGCTGAAATTGCCGCACGGACACACCATTCCCCGGCTTGGCCTCGGAACCTGGCCGATGCTGGAAGACGAGTGCGAAACTGCGGTGCGTTTCGCACTGCAGAGCGGTTACCGCCTGGTCGACACCGCGTTCCAGTACAGAAACGAAGAAGCAGTCGGCCGGGGCATCCGCACCGCCGGCGTCCCCCGATCCGAATTATTTATTTCCAGCAAGTTCAACAAAGAGTCCCACAGCATCGATGGAGTGCAGCGCGCCTACGACGAGAGCCTGCGCAAACTCGGCCTTGACCATCTGGACATGTTCATGTGTCACTGGCCGGTTCCGGCCTTGGGCAAGTACGTGGACGCCTGGAAGGGCCTTGTGAAGTTGCTGGAGGAGGGCCGTGTAAAAGCCATTGGAGTTTCAAATTTCAAACCAGCCCACCTGAAGGACATTATCGATGCAACGGGAGTAGTTCCGGACGTAAACCAGATCCAACTGAGCCCCGACCTTGCCCGGACTGAGCCGCGCGCTGTCCACAGGTTATTGGGAATAGTCACCGAAGCCTGGAGTCCTATCGGTCGGTCCTCCGGTCTGCGGGCGAATCCGCTGATCATCGAGATCGCTCAGCGCCTGGACAAATCTCCAGCCCAAGTCCTGCTGCGGTGGCATGTCCAACAGGACATCGTCCCCATCCCGCAAGCATCCGACCCTCTGTGGCTCAAAGAAAACTTATCCGTTTTCGACTTCTCGCTCACCGCGGGAGAGATGGCCTCGATTCGGAAGTTGGACAGGGGCGAAGAGGCCGCCCGTGATTCTGACTCACCCGAAAATGGCCATTGACTCGGCCTATGCTCCTCTCTCTGAAGTGAGAGGGGTTGACGAACGTCACATTTTCAGTCATTCTCTTGAATACAGAAATATTCTCTGCAAAACAGAGAAACCAGCATGCGGGCCCAACGAAGGAGACCTTTCATGACAGATCAGACCAGCGTCATCCAGGACGTGCAACGAGGCATGATTCCTGCACACATCTACAACGACAAGGAGATCTTCGAACTCGAAAAGGAGCGCCTCTTCGGACGGAGCTGGCTCTTCGTCGCCCATGAGTCGGAGGTGCCAGAAGCCGGCGACTACGTGGTGCGCCGCGTGCTGGAAGACTCATTCATCATTTCCCGCGACGAGCAGGGCGAAATCCGCGCCCTCTTCAATATGTGCCTGCACCGCGGAATGCAGGTCTGCCGGGCCGAAATGGGAAACGCCTCGCATTTCCGTTGCCCCTACCACGGCTGGTCCTACCGCAATGACGGACGCATTGTGGGCCTGCCGTTCCATAAGGAGGCCTACGGCGGCGAAGAGGGCTTCAAGAAAAAAGGGCAGACCCTGCTTCCCGCCCCGTCCCTGGGCGTATATAACGGGCTGATTTTCATTAGCCTTGACCCCGACGCGGAACCCCTCGAGGACTTCCTGGGCGACTTCAAGTTCTACATGGACTACTACACCAAGCAAAGTGCTGACGGCATTGAACTCCGCGGCCCTCAGCGGTGGCGGGTCAAGGCGAACTGGAAGATCGGTGCTGAAAACTTCGCCGGCGACATGTACCACACGCCCCAAACGCACACGTCGGTGGTTGAAATTGGCCTCTTCCGCGAGCCAAAGGCGGAGAAGCGCAAGGATGGCACAACGTACTGGGCCGGTAACGGCGGCGGAACCACCTACAAGCTTCCCGAAGGCACCCTGGAAGACCGGCTGCGCTACGTCGGTTACCCGGACGACATGATCGCGCGGATGAAGGAACAGTGGAGCCAGGAGCAGCTCGATGTCGTGGGCAAGGACGGGTTCATGGTGTCGGCCGCCTCGGTCTTCCCAAACATGAGCTTCGTCCATAACTGGCCCCGTGTAGAAGAAGACTCCGACGAAGTTCTCCCATTTATCTCCATCCGCCAATGGCAGCCCATCAGCGAAGACGAGACCGAGATCGTTTCCTGGTTCGCCGTGGACAAGAACGCGTCCGAGGAATTCAAGGCGCTTTCGTACAAGGCCTATCTCATGTGCTTCGGCAGCGGCGGCATGTTCGAACAGGATGACGTTGAAAACTGGGTCTCGCTGACGAGCACGGCGGGTGGCCCGATGGCCCGCCGCCTGCTGCTCAACAGCCGTATGGGCATGCTGGAAAACGGGCAGAACGTTGTAGAACCGCTGACCTCCGATGAGTATTCAGGGCCAGGTTCCACCCGGATCGGCTACAGCGAATACAACCAGCGTGAACTGCTGCGGCGGTGGGCCGACCACTTGGGACGGCCGATGGAGAAGGCGGCTCAGCTGCACGTCGGCACCGACCCGATTCAGGCACCCCCGGCCGGCGGGGCGGGCCCTTCACTGGCCCCCGCCGGAAGCACCGTTGTCCCAACTGCGCAGATCATTTCAGAGGAGGCCTAGCCATGAGTGTTGAAGCCGACCGCAACGGCAAGACCCTTTCCGAACAGTCCGTTCTGGGCGGGCATGCCCCGCGCACCCAGAGAACAGGAGAATCCCTCCCGTTCGACGACGCGCTCCACCTTCAGGCGCACCGCTGGCTGGTTGATGAAGCCTATCTCCTGGACGCCCAGGACTACGACGCCTGGATGTCACGAATCGCTGAAGACGTGCACTATCTCATGCCGGTCCGGGTAACGACCGCCCTCGGCGCCGGATACACCACGTCCCCCGGCATGGCCCATCTCGACGAAAACAGGTACTCGCTCAGCCGGCGGGTAGCGCGTTTCGCCACCGAACATGCCTGGACAGAAGACCCGCCTTCACGGTTACGCCACTACGTCACGAACGTTCGAACATTCCGCACAGACAATCCGGATGAAATCATCGTGGATTCGGCGGTCCTGCTCTTCCGCAGCAGGGGTGACGTGCGTGAAGCAGCCACGGTGTCCGCCGGCCGGGAAGACCTGCTGCGCCGTACCGGAACGGGATGGGAGCTCGCACGCCGAACCATCATGGTGGACGAATCGGTTATCCGCATGCAGAACCTGGCCATATTCCTATGAAAATCGGATGGGAAGGCGAGGAAGAAGACCGCCTTGCCGCCATTCGCGCGGCAGAGGAACGCCTCCGGCTGGAAGCACACACCACCGGCGCCCCGATCGTCATTGCCAATGAGTTTTCCGAAGTGCACATCAGCAGGGTGGAGACACGCAACGGTTCCAGGCTGATGATCACATCCCCGCGCTCCGGCCAGTGGGTCTCTTTGTGCCCCCTGGAACTTGAGTCACTGACCTGGCAGGCGCCGGCAACGTTCTCCGCCATGATCGGAAATCCCTTCGGTCCGCTCATCCCCGAGGATGAACGGCCGCCCCAATTCAAGAAGAACAGCAAAACTTAGGCCAAGGAGCTTTGAACATGCCTGTCGTAAAAGCAGACCTCGCAGCCTGCCAAGGGTACGCCAACTGCGTTGTCGGGGCGACCGACTACTTCGATCTGGATGATGACGGGATCGTAGTCCTCCTCAAGACCGAGGTACCCGAGGCTGACCGAGCCCGCGTCGTGGAGGCAGCCCGCAGCTGCCCCGTTTCCGCCCTGATAGTGGAGGACTAGTTGGATACAGTAACTGTCATCGTCGGTTCCTCCATCGGGGGCGTGCGCACGGCGCAGTCCTTACGCCTGGAGGGATACGAAGGACGCATCGTCATCGTCGGTGAAGAAACAGAACTGCCCTACGACAAACCACCCTTGTCCAAGGCCGTCCTGGCGGGTACAGCGACCGAAGCCTCCGCCTGCTTGCTGAACCGCGACCAGGCGCAGGAACTGGGCATAGAACTGGAGCTTGGACATGCCGCTACCGGGATCGACGTCGCGGGCAACCTGCTCCAGCTGCAGGGCCGTGAAGCTCTGCGCTTCGATAACTTGGTCATTGCCACAGGCGCCTTTGCCCGGCCCTCCCCGTGGGGACACCGGCCCGGCATCCATGTTCTTCGTACCCTCGACGATGCCCGCAGCCTTCGCGCAGATCTTGCAAAGGGGGGACAGCTGGCTGTCATCGGTGCGGGGTTCATCGGGGCAGAAGCCGCGGCGACAGCACGAGGACTCGGTCTGGAAGTGACAGTCATTGACCCCCTCCCGGTCCCCATGAGCCGGATCTTCAATGCTGAAGTCGGGCAATGGTTCGGAGACCTTCACCGCAGCAACGGCGTGACGACGATCTTTGGTACCGGGGTTGAGACCATCGACGGCGAACAGGGCTCCTTCACCCTGCGGCTCACCAACGGCCAGAACCTGGAGGCCGCCACAGTTCTGGTCGGAATTGGCGCCGTTCCCAATGATGCCTGGCTCAGTTCTTCGGGTCTGCTCGTGGATAACGGACTGGTGCTCGACGAATACTGCCGTACGGTGGACGCCCCGCAAATCTACGGCGTCGGCGACGTTGCCCGGTGGCGGCACCAAAAACACGGCGAGGATATCCGGATTGAGCACTGGACGAACGCCGTCGAGCAGGCAGCGTGCGTGGCTTACAACATCACCCATCCGGAGAACCCCCGCGCCTACACTCCGGTCGAATACGTCTGGAGCGACCAACATGACTGGAAGATCCAGGTGGTAGGCCGGGTGGGCGGAAACGCCGAACACGTTACCATCGGGCATCCGGAAGTTCACGGCCGCTTTGCCGCCCTCTACACAGTCGACGGTACCAACCTGAGCGGTGCAGCGATCGTGAACTGGCCAAAGGCCCTTCTGGCATGCCGGCGGGGCATGGGTCCGGGGATCACGGTCCAAGAACTGCGGGAAAAACTAGAACCGATGCTGGACCCCCAGCCACTGACGGCATCGTAATGGGACAAACTCAGCCGCCCCCGGCACACGCCGCGGAAAGGGAAGCCATTGCATTGGCCTGCCGCGTGCTGGCACACCGCGGCCTGGCAGACGGAATCCTCGGCCATATCAGCCTCCGAATAGGCGAGAACAGCCTGCTCGTTCGATGCAGGGGCCCCCAGGAGCGAGGATTGGCATTCACCGAAGCCAGCGACATCCGCCTGGTGGACCTCGACGGCAACCCTGCTGCTGAGGGCGAGCTGGAGGGAGGCTACGCCGTCCCGAACGAACTTCCACTGCACACCGAACTGTTACGGCAACGCAGTGACATTAACGCGGTCGTCCACGCGCACCCGCCGCGGGTTGTCGCCGCGGACCTCGCCGGGCTTGGTGTCCGCCCGATCGTCGGAGCCTTCGATATTCCCGGGACCCGCCTGGCAGCCGGCGGGGTGCCCGTGTACCCGCGAGGAGTGCTGGTCAGGAACCGCCAGCTGGCGGCGGAAATGCTCCACGCCATGGGTGACCGTCCTATAGTGCTGCTCCGCGGCCATGGGCTGACCAGCGCCGCGGAGACTGTGGAGCAAGCAGTGCTCCAGGCGATCAGCGTAGATACGCTTGCCGGGTTGTCACTCCAGGTAACGGCATCCGGGGGAGAGCTCGCAGACCTTCCAGAATCGGACATGGCTGAACTGCCCGACCTGGGTGGATCGTTCAACACCCAAACGGCCTGGAGACACGAACTCGCCCGGCTGAAGGCCGCCGAGTGAAGCTAGCCACCAAAGGAAAACAGAGACCCGCACTCGGGCTGGATACGATGTTAGGCATGCAGTCAACAAATACAGACACCGAGTCCAGAAACGGTCCGCCCCCGCAGTACCGTATCGAATCTGTTGACAATGCATTGCGACTGCTACTGCTATTCGAAACCCAACCCAGCATCCGGTTGACAGATGCGAGTAACTATCTGGGAGTCGCATCCTCGACGGCGCACCGGCTTATGGGGATGTTGCTCTACCGGGGTTTCGTGCGGCAAAATCCGGCTACTCGCGCCTATGAGCCAGGCCAGGCGCTCAGCTCCATTGCTTTCGCCATCAGGCGTCAAGTGGACATAAGGACCCTCGCCCGCCCTGTCCTTGAACAGCTATTCCAGCAAACAGGGGAAACGGTCCACTTCGCCCGTCTCGAGAGGACAGATGCCCAATTCATCGATGCCATCGAAAGCTCAAGGGCAGTGCGGGTAGGTTCCCGACAAGGCCTCACGTTACCGGCGAATTGCACTGCTACAGGAAAAGCGATGTTGAGCCGGCTCACCCAGGAGCAGCTACATGCGCTCTACCCGAAGAAGGAACTCCCAGGCCTGACAGGAAACTCCATAACGTCGCGGGTTGACCTTGAAGCCGAACTTGATGAAATTCGCCGCATTGGTTACGCGACAAGCAGGGAAGAAAGCGAAGACGGGGTCACTTCGGTCGCCGTATCGATTGCGGGACCGAGCGGCACGCTTTACGGAATAAACGTTTCGGTGCCCGCCCATCGCATGTCCGACAAGCTGCGAGCCGAACTCGGGGAAATGCTTCGCACCTCCGCTGAGGACCTTCAAGGACTGCTGCTTTAGCCCTCACAGCGCGGTGGCGCCCTTGGCTCCTGGCTCGTTGACGGGATCGCTTTCCTTGCCTTCCATAGCGGGGGGTCCATCCAAGATCTGGGCGATGGTGGAGCCGACTAATTCGAAGTGGCTGATTTCTGCTGCCGCGGGGGCATCGACGCCGTACGCGAGACCTGACTTGACGAGGATCCGGCATTGGACTGTGCCATACGCCGGGTCACGGCGGCAAACAGCCTGCCCGGGGCCGTCTCGGAACTTACGGGCTCATACGGTGGGCCGAACGAGCTCAGGCGTTTGACCCAGCTCACCGTGGACCCCGGTGCGAAGTGGAAAGCAGGACCGCGCTTCGCCTGTTCCTTCTCCACGGTCGTCGGCGCGTCTCGCATCGACGTAAATGTCTGCAGGACCTGTATCAGTCAAGACGTCACGGCAGGGCCTCAGGGCGCGCGAAAACTGTGCAACGACTTGATGGATGCCGCGAGGTCGGAGCGGAAGAAAGCCAACATCTCCGCAGCACGAGCCGCGTTGTTGGAGGATGTCGCGACAGCACCCGCGAAGACCGTGCTGATCGCGCAGTCGGCCGGGAGGACGCCGAGGATACACACGCCGGGCTGCCCGACCAGTTCGCTGAGCTGCTGCAGGCCGAGATCGACCTCACCATCTGCGAGCAGGCGCGCCACGGGCACGCCTGGACGGGCCTGCACAAGCCGGTCGCTGACTTCATCGGTCATGCCCCAGTGGTCGATCATTCGCAACAGCTCAAGGCCGCTCGGTCCGGTGGAATATCCGATGCGGAATGCCGCGCGCAGGGCGCTGCGAAGCTCGTCGGCATTCGTAAAGGCCGTGCCTCCGGAACATGCTGCTGCATCGGCGCTGCGTGCGGCCACGCCTACGGCGACATCCGACAGTACGATCGGGGCGATGGATGCCGGGTCGACGTGCCGCTCGGCAGCGAGGCGTTGGAGAGCGTCCTCGGCGAGGAACACAAGGTCGAACGGCTCGCCGGCGGTCACCCGCTGGGCGGCGTCCACTCCGCCTACGGATTCGAGCTGCAGAAGCGGTAGCCCCGCCGCGGCGGCAGCTTCGGCAAGGTCGGCGAGAACGCGGCGGGTGGCCATCGACGAGATCGCTTTCATGCGGCATCCTCGAAAGTCTCAGCGTCTACTTCGGCGGCAGATGCTGGCGCATATCGCGCGCCAGAGATGGTGGCCGTGCCAATCAGCTCGCCGGCCCGCGTCAGCAGCGCGCCGTCGACAGAGATGTCGGCCGCCGCCATGTTCTCACGCAGGTGCGCGACGCTCGTTGTTCCCGGGATCGGCAGAACATGATCGCCGCGGGAGATCAGCCAGGCCAGCGCGAGCTGTGCTGGGGTGCAACCGGCCTCCGCAGCCAGCTCTCGCCAAGAGGCCAGCAGCGTCACATTTGCACCCCAGTGCTCGGGCTGGAAGCGCGGCATACTGCGGCGGATGTCGTTTGGGGACAGCTCAGTTGGGTCCTTGATCGCATCGGCGAGGAAACCCCTTCCGACCGGCGAAAACGCAACCAGAGTCACGCCGTCCTCGCGAGTGGCGTCGAGCATGCCAAGCTCGGCATTGCGACTCCACAGCGAGTACTCGTTCTGCACGGCTGCGATAGAGGTGATTGCCTGCGCCTCGCGCAGTCGCCCGACCGACACCTCGGACAGGCCGATTGCGCCGATCTTGCCCGCGGCGACCATCTCGACCAGCGCGCCGACGCTATCGCCGATTGGCACCTTCTTGTCCCACCGGTGAAGGTAGTACAGGTCGATGTAGTCGACGCCAAGGCGGCTCAGCGAAGCGTCGACCTGTGCCCGCAGCGTATCGGGGCGTCCATCGATGACTTTCACGCCGTCGACGGACGCCATCCCGCACTTGCTCGCCAGGAAGACCTCGTCACGGCGCCCCGCGATCGCAGCACCTACAAGCTCTTCGTTGCGGCCGCCGCCGTACAGTGTTGCCGTGTCGAGCATCCCGATGCCTTCATCGAGAGCTGTGCGCAGCATCGTCAGCCCCTCGTCACGCGACGGGGGGACACCGTACGCGTGACTCAGCGACATACAGCCCAGGCCGATGGGGGGTAGCCTCACGACAGCTGCTTCTCAAGCGAGCCGAGCACTCGGTAGCAGTCGATCACGTGGCGAAGCGAGGAGTTCGGCTCGCGTCCCTCGCGGATAGCCGAAATGAATTCACGATCCTGCAGCTCAATACCGTTCATGCTGACAGCGACATGCGACACGTCTATCGGCTCCTCACGGCCGTTGTAGAGATCGTCGTAACGCGCGATGTAGGTCTCGGTGTCGCCGATGTAGCGGAAGAACGTGCCGAACGGCCCGTTGTTGTTGAACGACAGCGACAGTGTACAGATCGCGCCCGACTCGCTCTTGAGCTGGATCGACATGTCCATCGCGATGCCGAGTTCAGGGTGGATCGGGCCCTGGATCGCGTTCGCATGCACGATCTTGCCTGCCTGGTAGGCGAACAAGTCAACGGTGTGCGCGGCATGATGCCATAGCAGGTGGTCGGTCCAGGACCGGGCCTCGCCCTTCGCGTTCGTGTTGGTGCGGCGGAAAAAGTACGTCTGCACGTCCATTTGCTGCACGTGGAACTCCCCTGACGCGATCCGGTTATGCACCAACTGGTGCGAGGGGTTGAAGCGGCGGGTGTGGCCGACCATTGCGACGCGATTGGATGATTCAGCCGCCTCGAGCGCTGCCTCGGCGTCCACGATCGAGTCGGCCAACGGAATCTCGACCTGCACGTGCTTGCCGGCGGCGAGCACCGCCTGGGTCTGAGACGCGTGGAGCCCCGTGGGCGTCGCAAGGATCACCGCGTCGACGTCGTCGCGCTCGAGCACGGCGTCCAGGCCGACAACGGCGTTCTCGACGCCGTATTTCTCGGCAACTGCCTGGGTCGGTTCGAGCCGCGTGCCGCTGACGACGGTTACCTCGACATCGGGGATGTTCATCAGGCCGTCGAGATGTTTCATGCCGAAGGCGCCTGCGGCGCCGACGACGGCCACACGGATCTTCTCAGTCATGGGGGCTCCTTTGTTGCGGATGCGGTCAGTCGGTCTGGTTCGTGAGAACAAGGTGGCCGACGGCGGTGTTCGACGCGGGCACGTGGTAAAAGCGGTGATTCACCTCGGGGCTCTCGCCTCCGAACTGATCATCCATCGCACCGCGCGCGATGAGCCAGTCGACTAGCTCGATGCCCTCGGAACCGGCCTCGTCGACGTACTCCATGTGCTGCCATTCTGTCAGGCCCACGGGGTCGGCGATGAGGTGGTCCAGGAATGCGTTGTCCCACTCCTCGTTAATGAGGCCAGCGCGGGGGCCCTGCAGCTGGTGGCTCATGCCGCCGGTTCCCCAAATTTGAACGTTGAGCGGCTCACCGTCCCACTTGTCCAGCGCGCGGCGGAGCGCACGCCCGAGTTCGTAGCAGCGACGTCCGGACGGCACCGGATACTGCACAACGTTCACGGCGAGGGGGATGACCCTGACGGGCCATTCCTCGACATCGCCATACACAAGCGACAGCGGCACCGTGAGGCCGTGATCCACGACCATCTCGTTGACGAGCGTGAGGTCGAAGTCATCCTGGATCACGGACTGGGCGATGTGTGCGGCCAGCTCGGGATAGCCTTTGACGTCGGGCACAGGGCGGGGGCCATAGCCCTCGTCCGCGACCGGGTACTCCGCGCCGGTGCCGAGTACGAAGGTCGGGATGATCGAGGAGTCGAAGGCTGTGGCGTGGTCGTTGTACACCAGGATGACGACGTCGGGCAGGTTCTCCTTGGCCCACTCTCGCGTCCACTCATACCCGGAGAACACCTTCTTCCAGTACGGCTCCTCGGTCTTACCGAGGTCCATCGCTGCGCCGATCGCCGGCACGTGCGAGGTGAATAGTGCCGAGGTGTACTGCGCCGGAGCATCCTGCCGCACCGTCTCCGCCTTCTCGCCGGGCTCAGGAGGCGTCCATCCGTCGAGGTCCTTGAGGCGGTTTCCCTCCGGGCGGCGCCCACCGCCGATCATCATGTCTCGGTACGCGGCCTCAGACATGCCCGTCATCGAGCCGGCCATCTGCTGAAAGCTCAGGCCGTGAGTGGCGCCGATCTTGGCCAGGAAGTAGATGTTCCCGCCCTCGGCGATGCAGGTGTTGAGGTCGATGTCGAGCACCGCCTGGCGCTGCACCGGGTTGAGAGGCCACTCGTCCAGGTACGCACCGCGGTCGGCCAGATACCGTTCGCGGTTCTCCGGTTTCATCAGCGACATGCAGAACTGGTTTAGGTTGTAGCCCTTTCGGGCCTGGTCGGCATCAAAGATGGTGGTGCCAGGGACGTCATTGTATGGTTTGTCGAGTGTCATGTCATACTCCTTCGGGCCAGTAGAGGCGGCGAGGATTGTCGACAAGCAGCTGCCGTTGCAGTTCCGACGTCGCCGCGATCTGCGGGATGTAGTCGACCAGAAGCCCGTCGTCGGGCATGTGGTCCTTGAGGTTGGGGTGCGGCCAGTCGGTTCCCCAGAGGACGCGGGAGGGGAACTCCTCGACTACGCGGCGGGCGAAGGGGACGACGTCGCGGTAGGCGTGCTGTTCGCCTTCGAGGGCGCGGGGGCCGGTGACGGACAGACGCTCTGGGCAGGAGACCTTGGTCCACACGTTAGTGTTCTCACGCATGAATCGCAGGAACAGTTCGAACTCGGGACCGTCCGGATCCTTGGTAACGTCGGGCCGTCCCATGTGATCGACGACCAAGTCGGTCGGGATCGACGAAAAGAAGTCGTACAGCTCGGGCAGATCCTCGGCTTCGAAGTAGATCACAACGTGCCATCCAAGTGGCGCGATCTTGGCCACGATCTCCTCGAGCGAGTCGGTGGGCACGCGGTCGACCAGACGTTTCACGAAGTTGAACCGGACGCCCCGTACCCCGGCCTCATGCAACTCGGCGAGTTGATCGTCGGTCACGTCACGGCGGACGGTCGCAACACCGCGGGCGCGACCTTCGCTACGCTGCAATGCGTCGACCAGGGCCCGGTTGTCGGAACCGTGGCATGTCGCCTGTACGATGACGTTCCGGTCGAATCCCAGCTGGTCTCGCAAGGCGAACAGCTGGTACGCCGAGGCGTCGCATGGAGTGTACTTGCGCTGAGGTGCGTAGGGGAACTGCCCGCCCGGCCCGAACACATGGCAGTGGGCGTCTACAGAGCCCTCTGGCAGCCGGAACGTCGGTGTGCTCGGTCCGTCGTACCAGTCGAGCCAGCCCTCCGACTTCTCGAAATCTCCGGTGGTATCGCCGTGTGTCATCATCAGTTCTCCACGTATTCCAGGCCGGCCTTGGCGAGAGGCCCGCGCATGCCGTAGACATCCAGGCCCAAGGCGCCCTCGCGGAACTTCATGCGTTTGGCTTCCTCGTTATCCTCGCGCTTCTGGCTGGCGTCTGCCACCGCTCTGACAAGCTCGCGCGGGACAACCACGACGCCGTCGACGTCGGCCACGACCACGTCGCCAGAGTTCACCACGGCGTTCGCGACCACTACGGGGATGTTCACCGATCCGAGGGTGGCCTTGACCGTGCCTTTGGCGTTGACAGCGCGGGAGAACACCGGGAAATCCATCTTCTCCAGATCGGCGACGTCGCGGACACCACCGTCGATCACCAAGCCCTTGCAGCCGCGGGCGGTCAGCGAGGTGGCGAGCAGCTCGCCGAAGAAGCCGTCCTCGCTTTCGGTAGTGCAGCCGGCGACGATCACATCGCCTTCCTGCACCTGCTCGACGGCGACGTGGAACATCCAGTTGTCACCAGGCTGTAGCAGCACGGTCACTGCCGGACCACAGAGCTTAGCGCCGGTGTAGGCCGGCCTGATGTAGGGGCGCAGGAGCCCGACTCGCCCCATCGCCTCATGGATAGTGGAGACGCCGAACTGCGAAAGCCGTTTGACGTCCGTGGGATCCGGACGTTCGATGTTGGTGCGGACGATGCCGAGGTTGTTCAGTCGCATTGATGGTCCTCTCAGAGCCCGCGCGCAATAAGGGCGCGGTCAAGCCGTGGGTAGACACGGCGGGCGTTGTCTTCGAACACCTGCGCGCGCTGCGCGTCGTTCAGGTTGGTGGTGGCGTCGACGTACCGCTTGGTGTCGTCGAAGTAGTGTCCGCTGCGCGGGTCGACGTCGCGCACGGCGCCGATCATCTCGCTCGCGAACAGGATGTTCTCGGTCGGGACGACCTTGGTGAGAAGGTCGATGCCCGGCTGGTGGTACACGCAGGTGTCGAAGAACACGTTGTTCAGCAGGTGCTCCTCGATTACGGGCTTGCCCAGCGCCATTGCGAGCCCACGGAAGCGCCCCCAGTGGTAGGGAACGGCGCCGCCGCCGTGAGGGATTACGAGCTTCAACTCGGGAAAGTCGCCGAACAGGTCGCCCTGGAGTAGTTGCATGAACGCGGTGGTGTCGGCATTGAGGTAGTGCGCTCCGGTCGTGTGGAAGGCCGGGTTGCACGACGTGCTGACGTGCACCATCGCAGGGATCTCGTATTCGACGAGTTTCTCGTATACCGGGTACCACGAGCGATCGGTCAGCGGCGGGGACGTCCAGTTGCCGCCGGACGGGTCGGGGTTGAGGTTCACGGTGACGGCGCCGAGTTCCTCGACGGCGCGCGTAAGCTCGGCAACGCTCGTCGCGGGATCCGTACCGGGGGACTGTGGGAGCATCGCCCCCATTAGGAAGCGTTCGGGGTAGAGCTCGCTGACGCGGGCGCACAGGTCGTTGCAGATCCGGGCCCAGGTCTCGCTCACAGCGAGGTCTCCGATGTGGTGGGCCATGAACGAGGCACGAGGGCTGAATACGGTGACGTCGCTGCCGCGCTCGTTCATGAGCTTGAGCTGGTTGGCCTCGATGGTCTCACGGATGTCGTCATCGCTGATGCGCAGGGTCGCAGGGTCAGGAGCGTCCGTGCGTCCTTCAGTGAACGCGATCTGCAGATCACGCCAGGCTCCGAGCTGTGTTGGAGCTGTGGTGTAGTGGCCGTGGATGTCGATAATCACGCGTGTCGTCCTTGTCACTGAGTGTAAACGGTGCGAAAGCAGCTGCACTTCGTTGGATCAGTGCTGCCCCAAATTGACTCTAGGGGTGTTTGCTGCAGTGGTCGAATAGATATGTAAAGACGGAGACATAGATAGGATCTATGGCATGATGTTCACCGACCTCAACCAGCTCCGGACATTCGTCACGCTCTACGAGCTGCGCAGCGTCACGGGCGCCGCCAAACGACTGCACGTGACACAGCCCACGGTCAGTTATTCCCTGAAGCGGCTGAGGGAGCGGTTCGGCGACGAGCTGTTCTGTCGCGAAGGGAACGACATGGTGCCGACCGCGAAGGCGACGCAACTGTTTGGGCCCCTACACAACGCCTTGGCACAAATAGACGCGACCGTCATGGGATCGGACGTATTCGAACCGACCGGATTCAGCGGCGAACTCTTCCTCGGACTCACCTCGATCGGCGAGCAGACGTTCCTCCCACCGATCATGACCGCCCTCGGGCGGGCCGGCGCCGATCCGCGAATTCAGGTAGAACGGCTCGATTCGGACGAGGTCGAGGGCGGGCTAATCCGCGGCACCATCGATCTGGCACTGACCGTGTCGCGGATCGCTACACCGCGGCTGTGGAGGACGCACGTGCGTTCGGTCGAATACGTGGCTCTGTCGTCCGGGTCGCATCCACTGCCCGCGACCGGGCCTGACATGTTCGAGGGGAGGCGCTTTGTACGGGTCTCCGCCCGTGGCGGGCACGTATATCCTGTGCAGGCGCTGACCGAACACGACTTGATGTCCCAGGTCGTGCTGACCATGGAGGAATACGGCACCGTGCCCGCCGTGCTCGAGGCGACGGATCTGGTCGTTCTGCTGCCTCGACATGTAGCGGGGGTGTTCTGTGGCTGGTTCCCCCGCCTTCGCATCGCCGAGCTGCCCTGGTCCGGGCACAGCACGCCGGTGGAATTGTACACGCGGCGCGAGGCCAGCCTCTCGCAGGCGCAGCGATGGTTCCGCTCGCTGGTGCTTGATGCGGTTGCGGCGGATGAATACAAGTCATAGTCATAAGCGTCTGCGGGCATCTCAAAAATCGGACAGGCCGCTCACGCCGCATCGGCGCACTGAAGAGGTCGGTGGGGACGGTGGGACCCGGTGTCGCCAGTCGACCTCGAGATTGTCTGGCAGCATGACGAGGTTCTTCTAATGAAGGCAGCCGTCACTCACGGCACTGGGAGAATGCCCGACCACGTCCTGCAGGGTGATACCACTCGCTCTTGAGAATCGGCCGGATCGTAGGCCACCTCATCGACGCGACACAGGCAGGGCAGTCAGGCTTCCCGTCGCCGGCAGGCCCAAGCGGAGCGCTAGCGTCTCGTCCTGTTCCAGCTGGCCTTACCCGGAGCGAACGGGGTACGCACATGGATCGACCATGACGAGTGCGGGTGGATCGTTAGAATCGCGTGTTCCCACCAGGCGCGGGCTTCGTTTGAGAGCTCCGGTAGTACCGCATCCTTGTCGGCGTCGTCCTCCGGGCGGGGACGCAGCGCCTTCCAGACCAGCTGCACCTCGGGCGCCCCGGTCGGAATGCCGTCGACGTCGATCACCGCACGATCCCACGGCAGTTGCAGTCGGGGATCTCGTCGATAAACCCAGAGGCTATCCGTGCCGTCCTCGACGTCGACCTGCATTACCCATGCCCCCGTTGCGTCATCATGGATACGGATCGGCTGCAGATCGGCATCCATATCAGCCTCTGCCCAAGGGACAACGCCGTCGCCTGACGGAGCCCACGCGCTAAACGGCGCCGGCAAGTCCTGCACCACTTGGGGCAGGTCCGCGATCGTCGTGCTGACATCGATATTGTCGTGCTCGCGAGTGTTAGTGCCGAGCCAGTGGTCGAGCGCCACCCCTCCGGACAACCACCAACGCGCCGATGACGGCCCGAGCAGCTCCGCCACGACTCGAGGGGGCAAGGGTTCCCAGCGCGTCGCGAGGGTGGGTGTGGATGGGGTCATGGCTCAAGGCTACCCGTGGGCGGTGGTGGTTTGAATGGCAAGGGGATCGAATAGGAAACCTGCGGGAGCAAACAATCCAACAACAAATTCAGGCTCCAGCGTCTGAACGCAGTCACCGCCGCAAAGGCCCACCTGTCCTGCATAAATGCGGAATTGGTTCATGGGACGTGAGTCGTCAAATGCTTACAACCCCAACCTGACGTCAGGTGCCCTCCTCAATGGCCGTCAGAATAGGGTTCGGCTCGGTATTTCTGGGCACACGACCGAGGAGATCTTAGGTCCCATCCTGACAGTCTTGACGCGGAAGAAATATATTCCCGCCCAAGTCCCACCTCCCTGCTACTGGCCCCGGCAGAACAGCTGTAAAGTGTGGCTTCTGCTCGGGGCAGTACAGAGTGTCCCTGCCCGTTGCACTGCAGGCGGCCGCCTTACCAGCGCTCCAGCCTGGCTAGGACCGTGGCGAGTTCGTCAAGTTTTGTGGCGAAAGGATCTGCTTCTCCATCAGGGGACGGTAACCAACGCCACGCCTGACGGTCGCCGTTGAGTTCGAAGTCCTTTTGCCACATGTTCTTGTCGCCACCACGCGTGGCTGCATAGCAATACTTGCCTGCCGAGGGACGGCTTGATCGAGTAGTAAGGAACACGTGAGCTAACGCCATGCGGTACTCGGCCTGACAAAAGGCCTTCTTGTAATCGTCGCCAGATCCAACCAGATGGCCTATCAGGGCTTGCATGTCATCTGAAATCAGCTCGCTTTGCGGATACATCCACTGCGTCCCGTTCCATCGCGGCGCTGCTTTTGCTAAGTCGTAGGAAACAACCCTCTCGTCCTGCAGAACCAGGAAGGCAGGTTCGGGATCGCGGCCGGAATAGGCATCCTTCCACTTCGGCTCACTCGCCGCTCGGATAAACACGTCCTCGCGGTCTTCGGTGACAGCAATCATCGCTATGGCCCGTAGAGCCAATAGGGCAGGGTAATGGGCCAAATTGAACCAGCCTTCCTGAAAGGACGAAACCTGCCCTCTCGCCTTCATGAGCTGCTGAACCGCCCACACCCAAAGGTCACCGTGAATGCGGTCACGGTCAAATGCCACACCGGTCGCGATTAGACGAATCAGAGTTTGCGAGCGGTTACGGAGGGACAAACATTCATTATCGAAGGCAGTTGCGTAATCTCCACCAGGAGGAAAGGAACCCCCGCGCTCACGGATGTACGAGGCCAGCGTTCTGATTTCACTGGTCAAGAGTTCACATATCTCGATGTAGGACTCCCTGTACGGAAGGAGCCTCTTGAGGCGGGCGATTGCCATATCTTCAGTTAGCTGCGGTGCGGCAAGAGAATCTAGGGATTCGAGCCGTTGCTGCAGGTCTGGGAAGAATTCGTCGGCGGTGACGCCGCTGATAACGGCGGCTCCATGTTGTTCGATCAGCGCGGCGGCCGCAGGCCCTGGGCCATACAACGTAGTCCAGTACAACGGATAGCGGCGACTCTGGCGGCCTTCCAGCGCCTCTACCAATGCTTTGTCCCAGTCGGCTGACCACCCGTTAATGATCAGCCCGAAGTTTTCCATGACCTCGTGGAGAATTTCACGTGTTGCCTGCCCGTAGTCGGTCAACTCGGCCAGCGTGTTTTTCTGGTCAAGTGACTTGTAATCCCCGTGAAGCTTTATGACAGTGCAGTCAGCATGGTGCAGTGGCTTTCGCGCTTTGATAGCACTCTCTGAGGACAGCACTTGGTACGGAACGGACGCCTGATCTAGTGCTTGCTCGATGAGGCTGTCGAAATTGGTGGTGAGGATAACACGTATGGCTCCTCGTTGCACGAGTTCAGCAATTGCGTGGTGTGCCTTACCGGGCACCTTGCGGTTGTCCGCTCTATCCTCGTCGTTTGGTTCGAAGTAGCTGTGCAGGAGTGCGCTGCGGGCGGCAGGCGTTCGGCCTAGTGATTCAAGGAGCCCGGAGTATCCGAGCTCGTTGCCATCACCATGGTTAACCCACCATTCATCTATTTCCTCGTCGGCGGGGTCAGCACTCAGTGTTGTGCCCTCTGCTGCTGCGGCTTGGCGCACCAAGTCATTGATGACTCCCCAGCCTGTGGGGATCCCGGCCCCGGTGGAAGTTCCGGAACCGATAAGGAGGGCATAAACACCGGGCTGGGCTTGTACGGACAGTGCGAGGCTGATGCGGGGATCGATGGTGCGCGGAGTCATAACGCCACAATAGGTCAGTGCCTAGCCTCGATCTTTCATGAGGCGCCGTTTTCAGTGGATCAGGGCTTACTGGCTGCCTGAGGGTTGCCATTGTGGCATTTGGGTGTGACAGTAATGACCGCTGACCATCTGGCGGTTGTCGGTGACGGGTTCCACGCCGGTCACGGTGGTGCTGGTTCTGTCTGGATGAGCGGCGGACGGTTGGTGTCCCGCTATGGCGGGCTCAGTACCGCGAGGCGTTTCATTCCCTTGAGCAGCAGCGCCACGTCCGGTGCTGTTGTGGCCAGGTGCAGGGTGGTTCGGCGGGCGTGGCTGGCGATTTTGCCGCCGATTTCGAACAGCCTCGCGCGGAGTTTCTTAGGCTCCCAGCGTCTGGCCTTTGTGCCGCTCAAGGCAATCATTTGGGTCCAGGCCATGATCTCAGCGGCGAGCATGACCACGTGGCACCAGAGTTCATTGCCGGTAAAGGCGTGGAAGGGCAGGTTGGCCAGGCCGGTGTCTTTGGCGTTGCGGATCCTGTCCTCGCAGCGTGCCCGGAGCCGGTGGCGGACCTCCAACGTGGCCAGTTGGCCTTTTCCTGGTTCGTCGCGATGGCCGTGTAGCGGTGCCCGTCGATGTCGGTGATCCGCAGCTGGGCGCCGACGTGCGGGATTTCCTTGCGGACGATGACCCGCATCCCGGCAGGCCATGAGGACAGCTCCAGCATGCCGGTGATGTCCGCGACCCAGGCGCCGTCGCGCTCAACCCCGTCGCTGTCGTACGCCTTGGTCCACCCGTCTGTGGGGACCAGGGGCAGGACATCTGCCACGGCGCCGTGGATCGGAAACCCCACAGAGTAGGAGAAGTTGCGACCCTTGGCAGTGAGCCAGTCCAGGAACCCGTGCGTGCCGCCGGCGGAATCGGTGCGGATCATGATTTTCCGCCCGGACCGGTACCCCGTCGGGAGTTGTTTGACGGAGTCTTTGACGACCTGGATGTGGTCGGCAACCGTGTTGGAACCGGCATTACCGGGCCGCAGCAGGGTCACCAGCGGCTCACCGGTGCCCAGAATCCCGTGGTCAAGGAAGGAACACAGAGGGTGGAATCCGAAGCCCTTTTTCCACGTTGGGCGGGCGTCTTCCTTCTCTGAATGGGAATTCAGGAGGGACGCGTCGAGGTCGATGACCAGCGGGTTCCCCGCGCTCACCGCGTGCAGGGGCGAGTCCTTCCCGGCCTGCGCCCACACATGGGCCCGAGCCTTGGCACGGGCGCCGTTGATGGCCGCCAGCGCCTTGGCAGGCTTTACAGTTGCCAAGATCTTGAACAGCCGGCTAATGGTCGGATCAGAGGCAACGAGCCCGTAGACCCCGGGCTCGTTGCGGAGCCGGTCAATGTCAGAGACACTGTCCCCGCCCGTGGCCAATGACAGGGCCAGATCGGTGAGGATCTTGCCCGGGTCGTGCGTGGCGAAGGGCTTGCGCCACGGCTCCAAAGCCTCCGACAAACCGGTGCCAAGACCAGCCGCCTTCACCATCGACGTCAGGATCACGCCACCGGCTTGAGACACCACACCCCCGCCGGAGGAATCAACTCGGACCGACGGGTAAAAACCGGTAAAGTAGTTCACCTGCGAGGTGCTCCCTGATGTGCGTAGAAAATGCGGTGTGGTAACTACATTTTCCCACGTCAGAGGCACCTTTCAGGCTTTAATTACGGACTCCGGTCACACCCCCGATGAAATCCCGAGGCTAGAAGTTTTTGTGGGCCCACCGAGCGCTCTTAGACGCACCTGACGGCCGGGCGCCCAATGCTGGTCCGGATTGTTGGCTCCGACTGCCCACAGCCGGGGACAATCCTGATGGGTTATCCACCGCTACTGCTGCTGAGGGAGCTTTCCCGATGGCTCCCGATTTCCAGCCGTGGATAACCCGGATTGACCCCAACTGTGGGCAGCCCGCGTAGTCACCCTTGAGCGTTGGCAAACAACTCGGTTTTAGAACAACCCTGCGGGTGGTTCCTCGCAGGGTAGAGGGGCGAGTTTGGAGCGGTGGCCGTCGTCCGGGGTGCATCCCTTGAACGGCCCATCTGTTGAGAGCAGAACGGACATGTGGTGGTCTGCGTGGTCGCGCCACCACACGCTCATCCCTGTGGTGCTGTCAAGGCGCAGGAACTCCCAGGCACGCCAAAGTGCTTCGAGACGGCTGATGGCTTCAGCGTGCTTCCACCACTGCGGGCACCAGGTCACTCCGCCTTGCACGTTGAGCTGCCGGCGGTAGGTGGTGGCCAGCTTTTCGCTGACGAATTGGGCGACGTTCGGGTAGAACAGCTCAGGAGCTTGCGACTCCTCCTCGGCTGGCTCCGTTGCTGCCGCGTCGTCCTCCAGTTCGTCGTCCCACTCCCCCAAGCCCTCAGGCATCAGAGGCTCCCGCGGCGATCCATCGGTTCCCTCCCGCAATTGCGGCTGCGGGCTTGTTCGCAGGGTCGTGCGCGGCGATGGAGGCGCGTACCGCATCAGCCTGTGAACCGCTCATCCAGGGCACCGTCTCCAGCAGTGCAGCGGGGGCGCCGGAAGCGAACATGATGGCCCGGCCGCGGGGAAACGCGGCCAGATCCGACACGTCCAGGGTGCGTTCCTTGCGGTCGTCGTCGTGGCTGTAGGAAGTGCCCTGTTTGGAGCGGCTTCGGGTCATGTTGGAGTACCTGTATTCCCCCACGAGCTGCGCGAGCTCGTTCAGGAACTCGGCTTCGGCGACCCCGCCGCCGTAAACCTTGATGTTGGAGGCGCTCCAGAGCTTGCGCATCCCGTCGCGGCCCCACACTTCAACGCCTTGGGACCAGGACTGGAGAATGGTCATCAGGACGATGCCCCGGGATCCGTAGTGGCTGTAGAGGTTCGGCAGTTCGCGCCAGCGGCAGACGTTGGCTGCTTCGTCCAGGACACCGACCATGGGTGTGGCCAACCGGCCGCCGGGTGAATGGACGGCGAGTTCTTCGGCGGCCTCGACCGTGGCCACGGTCAGGGCAGTCACCAGCGGGCCGGCGGTGCCCTTGCCTTCCTTCGAAAGGCTGTACAGCGTTCCCTTGGATCGGACGAATTCTGCCGGATCGAACTGGGGCCGCTCGTCCTTCTCACCCTGGGGTGTAACCCATCGGGCTACTTGGCGGTTGGTGAGGCAGGAGGCCATCTGCAGTGCCGTGCCGTACACGCCGCCGCGTTGCTTCTCCGGTGCGTTAATGACGCCGCCCACGGCGTTGGAGGTCTGGATGAAGCCGTGGGCCTTGAGGATGTCCACTGCTTCATCGTCAGCGGGCCGGGTCAGCCAGGTGTGGACCTGCGTGATCGGCTGGCCGTCGAGGGCTGCGGCGAGCAGGAGCCCGGCGAGGAGATCCTGGCCGGCGGGATCGAAGTAGGCGTCCGTTTTGGCGTCCGGGCCGCGGGAACCGGCTGCGAAGTGGTCGGCCAGGCGTGCCGCTTTCACTTCGTCCGTGACGTAGCTCAGGGGGTTCCACCACCAAGTGGGTTCCTCGAGCGCAACGGACTGCGGGTCGAAGACCCAAACCGGGCCCTCGGCAGCGCGGACGTCGCGTGTTCCGTCAACGATGTCCCGCTTGTTCGAGGTCACCAACGCCGCTCCCGGGGCGGCGAGGATCGCCGGGATCGCCCGGGAGGTCGTCTTGCCCGTGCGGGGTCCCCAGATGTCGATGTGCATGTCTTCCCAGGAGCCGTAGACCATCTGCCCTCCCCGGACGGTCTTGCCGACCGGGACGCCGGGTGAGCCTTTCACTCCGAGCCGTTCGGCGGTGGCCGTGGCCCCGCGCAGGCTCAGGGCGCGCAGGTCTCGGCCTTTGGCCATGTGCTGGGCGGCGGCGTCCACACGCGAACGCTTGGACCGTTTGCGCAGCACCGCACGCACCACCAGAACGGCCACGAGAATGATGAGGACGCCGAAGCCGATCAGCACCCAGGTGGCAGCCGCGGGCCACGTCACCTTCTGCGAGAGCAGACCGAAGACCAATTCAAACGGGTTCGCCGGCAGCTTCTGCCCATCACCGGACAACATTGACCCCAGGTGCACGGCCCCGGCAATGGAGCCGACACCGAGCACCACGACGGTGATGAAGACCCAGAGCAGGATGGTTTCGCCATCCATCCGGGAGCGTTTGCCGCTGCTTGGTGCACCCATCAGTTCTCCCCTTCCCCGTTCCCGCTGATCGTCCAACGCTTATTTGTATCGTGCAGTGATTCCTCGACAGTGGTCAGCTTGAGGGCGACCGGGATCCCGGGGCGGCCGCCGACTTTGAAGAGGAACTTGCCCAGGCCCGGGCGTACCCGTTTGCGGGAGCCGCCGACGTCGGTCCATGACCCCGGGTCAGCCCATGAGATGAGGCGGGCTTGTTCGGCCCGGGAGAGGGTGACGGCTTTGTTGAGTTTTTCCATTTCTGCTCCGGGGAGCGCGCCGCAGACGACCATGCCGGAGCGTTCGACGAATCCGCGGGCTTTCATCCGTTCGGATTCCGTGGGCAGGGCTTCGAGGTCGCTCATGGTGTGCGTGATCATGGCCTGCCCGACGCCCTCGGTCCGGTTCAGGCGGGTGAGCGAGTCAACCCGGTCGACCATGCCTTCGCCGGAGCGCAGGGCCCGCCAGAGTTCGTCCATGACGACAAAGTAGTTCCGGCGCGGTTCCAGGCCGGCGTCGGCCAGGGTGTGGGCCACCTGGACGGTGGCGAACCCGGTTGACCAGCAGGCCAGCAGGCAGGCCGCTTGGATGTCTCTCTGCGTGTCGGAGATCCCTGACAGGTCGAAGACCACGGGCTTGGTCAGGTCCATCGGCTGGTCGGTGGGCTGGGAAAACATGTCTGAGAACCGGCCCGAGCCGTCGAGGGAGTACAGCGATTGGCGCAGCTGGTCGGTCGCGTCGAGGTAGCGGCTCATGTCGCCACGGTCCAGGGCGATCGCGCGCAGTTCGTCGGGGGCGTCTTTGATGACCTCGATCAGATCCCCGATCAGGGGAACGCGGTCCAGGCGCTCGTCCAGGATGTGCAGGGCCCTGTCAATCAGGGATTCCTCATGGGCGCTGGGCTTGGCGTTGCGCACGATGGTGATCAGCGCGGTGATCATGTTCAGGCGCCGGTTGTGCGAGTCGGCCATCAGCTGTTCGGCCAGCTTCTCCGCCTTCACCGCGGCAGCGAGCAGCTGCGCGGCCGCTGCCTGGTCGCCATCTGGTTCGTTCAGGGTCCGGTTCGCTTTGGCCCGGTGTTCCTCGGCCGAGGCGAGCAGCCTGACGGCGGCTCCCGTGGCTTCACCGGGGTCCAGGACGTTCAAGTGGCCACGCCCCGGGCCCAGGCTGATGACCTGCCCGCCGAGTGCTTCGATCAGGTCAACGTAGTCCGGCTTCAGGTCACCGAGGATCAACGGGTTGATGCTGCGGCCTGCCAGGCCCAGGACGATGTGCCGGACCAGGGTGGACTTGCCGTAGTGCGGCAGGCCGAGGACGAACATGGATGGGTTGTTGATCATGCCGTGCATGAACCAGCTGATCGGATCGGCCCCGAAGGGCGCTCCGGTGTCGGTGTGAACGCCGATTGGCACTCCCAGGATCGGGGTGCCGGACCCGCCCACGAACGGCCAGAGACCGCAGACCTGGACCGAGGTGCCGCGCCATTCGTCGGCTGCCGTGACGTAGACGGCTTCGCCCTGTCCGCGGCCGCGCCAGCCCCGCAGGCCCGGGCGGCGGGCGACCGCGGCGGCGAGCTTCGTGGCCGGGGCCGGGGCCTGTGTGCGCTGGTGCTTGGTCTTGCTGCCGAACATCACATGGCCTCACGGATCTCTTCGGGAACCTTCAAGTGCTTGGGCAGGACCAGACCCAGTGGCAGGGACGCGGCAAAGGCAGAATCCTGGGAGCCGTAAGCGCGCCGCAACAGCAGACGTGCCGACGGGCCGAGGTTGCCCTCCACGACGGCCACGGCGTCCTCAAGGTCACGGGAGGACAGCACCGTGGCCGTAACCACCATGCCGAAGTTGACCAGCCCGGCCCCCTTGGCTTCCTCCGCTGCGGTGGCCTGCGCCGCACGGGCATCAACCAGGGCCCGGGCGGTGGGCCGGTTGGTCGAGGAGGCCCGGGTCAGGGCGCTGGTCTGGTCCGACTCCACGATGGCGGCCGCGCGGCCGGCTTCGATGGGCCGGTACAGCAAGGTGACGCGCTTGCGGTCGATCTCCGCGTGCGGTGCGACGAGGCGGCCCAGCGCTGATGCCAGGATGTGTCCGCGTGGTGCGCCTGTCATCGTCCAGGACACCGAGTGCCCGGAATCGTGGCGGTAGCCGTCCCAGTTGGATTGGTGGGCGGATGGTCCGACGTCGCCCCAGTCCAGGTCAACGGGTGTGCCCTGGTAGTGGGCTTCGTCGATGAGCCGGGCCGCTGCAGGGTCGTATGCGACCCGAACGACCTCACACAGTTCCTGGGCGTTCAATGGTGCGCATGCCCCGGCGCCGGTGGATTCCAGACGCTCGGTCAGGCTGGGAAGCCGTGAAGCGAGGTCCCTTGCGATTTCTTCTGCGGTGCGTCGCTTGCCGCCTGCCCGGGCAGCGGCGCTGAACGTCAGCGCGACCCAGGCGCGGATCGTGGCCGATCCCTGCGGGTAGGTGTTCAAGGCCTCCCAGAGCATGGCCTTGGCAATGTCAGGGGCGTCGTCATGGATGTTCGATTCAACTTCCCGGCGCAGCCGTGCCCCGGAATCGGGTGCGGTTTCGACCGTGACGGATGCAGCCACAACGGCAGGTTCATTCGACAACGAGGCCAGCCAGCCGCCCCAGTTAGCCACCCAGGCATCAATCTGCTCAGGATCGACCAAGGACGCACCGTCGGGCTGGGTGCCGAAGACAACGGTGTAGTGCGCGGTGGAGGGAAGGTGGATCAGCGCGAAGGGGCGGCCATAGGAGTCGGTGAACTCGTAAAGCTTGGAACCGGCAGAGATTCCAGGTAGCTGGAACTCGCCCCAAGGCGTCAGTCCCAACGGACCGGAGCGGTAGATGTTGGCGCGTCTGCGCCGTGCTGAGCGGAACGCCAGCCGGGCGAAGATCCGCTCCCCTACGGACTTGTTGTGCTTGTCGGTCACCGAGACGACGGCCAGCGCCACCCCAAGGACGAGCAGGGCAATGAGCCCGGCGAACCAGCCGCCGACAAAGAGACAGATGACCGTGATGATGAGGCCAACAAACAAACCGGCTGTTGCCAGCCCACCAAGGGTGCCGATGCCCGCTTTGCGCGGACGCCGCCAGTTGCCGTAGGTCGGTTCCCTGTATGTGTTCTCGATAGCGGCCATTTCAGGCACCCCCCGTGGATTCTTCGCTCATGTCTTTGATGGCCCCGGAAGCGGCTTGGCCTGCTTCAATGCCCTTCTGTGCTGCCAGCACGGCGACACCGCCCGCGCCCGCCGCCACAGCGCCACCGCTGGCGGCTGCTCCGCTGCCTGCCGCAGCACTACCGGTACCGGTAGGTGCTGCCGCGCCAGTGGCTCCGGCGCTCCGGGTACCTGTCTTCCCCGCTGTGCCGGACGTTCCTGCCGTTCCCTGGCTGCCAGTGCCCGAGGGGCCCTGCGATCCGGGGCTTTGGCTCGAGGTGCTGCTGGTTGTCGTCGAGCTGGTGGAGGATCCGCCGCCGCGTCCGGCGGTGCCCATGCTGATGGCGCCGGAAGCCAGTGCGCCGACCGTCCCTGCTGCCAGAGCGCCACCGCCGCCAGCGACAGCGCCAACCATCGGGGTGACGAACCGCATGAGGGCTGGCATGGCGAACAAGGCAATGATCATCAGAGCCAGTCCGGTGACCGTTGCCAGGAGCGCGGAGCCGAAGTCCTTGCCGTCACCAACGTTTCCGAAGATCTTGGTGCCGCTGAGCTGGAAGGCCGTCGCGTAGATAATGGCGGCCGCGGGTTTGTAGAGGATGAAAGCGATCAGCCATGCTGTGCACTTCTGGAACCAACCCTTGCCGGCCTCGGTGTTGCTGAAAGCGGCAGCCGTAGGGAAGATCCCTGTCAGGATGACGAGCAGGCCACCGCGGATGATCATTAGCACGATCTGCATGACGGAGGCCAGAATGGCGATGAGCCCCAGGAGGATGATCATGATCGACCCGATCGGGCTGGTGGCCGAGAGCGCCAATAGGGCGGTGATGTTTTCGTTGAACGAGGTCCCGTTCGTGGAGTTGGTGATGATCCAGGCTGAGAACTGATCTGCCGCGACTGTCAGCAGTCCCACTGCTGCCACACCGGCGCCGGAGACGACGATTAGGGTCGCCAGCGAACGCACCAGATCCCGCAAGGGTGCACCCCTGCGCTCAATCGTCATCTTGGCTGCACCCACGAGGACAGACATCACAGCCAGGGAAGCCGTCCAGAAGTAGAGACTGTTCTGCAGGAACAACACCGGGTCACTCGCGGTGGACCCTCCGGGGGCTGCGGTTAAAGCGGGAGTTCCCACGTTCACCCAAAATGTCCCGAGTGTTTGGACTGTTTGTCCAACGGCATCGGCAATCGCTTTCGCCATGTTCTTGACGGCATCATTGGCGACATCTTCGATGGCCGCCCCTGCCTGGCAAAAGGGATTTATTGCATTCAACCCGGAGCAGTCAGCCATTAGACACCGGCCCACTCAACGTAACCACTGAGGTCACTGAGCTGTCGCGCACCTGTGTCCCCTGTAGCCGGCACAACGAACTTCCAGTCGCCCTCGTACCACTGGAGCGGAACGGGAATGGAGACGAAGGTTCCGTTTGCACCCTTGAATGCAAGATCAATAACGGCTCGGTCAGCCTCGTAATAACGAAATGTGAAGCCAGCCAATTGGGCGGTCACGGAGTTTGGGGCCGCTGTTGGGGATGACTTCAGCACCGCATCTCGCTCCGGGCTTGGTACAGCCAACTGCTGATAAACGAGGTCCGCTTTTCCAGCTGCGGACAACGCAGTCATGTTTGCCGCTGCATACAACGCACCGGTCGGTGAGTGTGCGAAGCAGGAGCGGAGGCCGTTTGTTTCGGTCTTGCCGGGGCCGAACTGTGTGGGCGATGTTGGTGCGGCGATCTTGCCGACCAATTCCCATTTGGTCTCGGCGGGCGTAGTGGCCGGCTTGGCCTGGTCACCGGATGGCAGGCCGCACACGCTGGCTGCCGACGTCGCCGTAGGTTGGCTGCTGGTGCTCGTGCTGGTGGTGCCCGGTTCAGGGGACGCCGTTCCGCCGCCTCTGGGAACCAGGGCGAGGATTACCCCGAGCGCGACAATGATCGCCACGACAACGGCCGAGATGATGAACTTAGGTTTGGTCAGCGGGTTCTGGTCTTCGTTCACTGTCGGTTCAGTCATGGCTCGGCTCCTTAGACCAGGGCGCCTACGACGCCGCCGGCGGAGGCTGCCAGGATGCACCCGCCGAGGACCCATGCCAGACGGCCGGCATGCTCCCCGCCCTCTCCGCGTCGGTTGTTGATCATCATCGTTCCGGCCGTGATCAGGATGCCCGCCACGGCCAGGCCGAAGACGATCCATGCGACCCATTTGAGGATTGTCAGCAAACCTTCAGAGCCGGGAGGCGCTTCACCGGTGCCCGGGTTCGGTATCTCGGTGATGGCAAAGCTTGACCATTCCATGGCCTTGGAGAACAACATGAGTTTCTACTTTCTACTTGGCGGTTAGTCCGGCAGTGGCAGTTACTGCGATCTGGACCTGTTCAAGGGTGGTGCGGGCTTCTTTGGGAAGTTCCTCGGTGGCGACGTCGTGGCCGTAGCGCCACGCGTCCACCCAGGGGAAATGCCACATGTGGGGCACTCCCCCGCCGACGACGCGGGCGAAGTCGCGGATCTCTTTGGGGAGCCGTCCGGGAGCGTCAGCCATGACCACGAGGCCGGCGACCTGGATCCCGGGAAGAGAACGGGAAGCCCATTCAGTGGCAGCCAGCCGTGCTGCACGAAGGCTTGGGATGTTGGACCGGGCAACCAGGACGATCACCGATCCGGCGGCCGTCAAAGGCCACTGATGCTCGGCGGCTTTGGTTCTCTTGTCCAGGCGTGCAAGCGACGTTTCGCCCGCGCCGCCGTGGACGCCAAGCCACCAAAAGCTCGGTTCCCTCCCCGCAACGTTCCTTCGTGGAAGCCGGTCTGCCTGGTCCGGTTGCGGAACACTCAGCTGCGGCCTCGTCGCCCCCGTAGGGATGAAGGGCGGCTCTTCCGGGATAGCTGGAACGGGTTCGTCGATAGTTTCTGCGCCGAGCGTCACCCAGCGATTCTTTGAGACCGGCATTTCACATCCCCTACTAATGTCCGCAAAGATCGTATCGGTACCATCCGACACGAAAGGCCAAAAGTGACCCCCAACAACAGCTTTAGTACCTTTCAGTCACTTCCAGTACATCACAGTACCAATTTGTGGTCTACGATGGCTCTATGCGGTGGGACGGACTGAGCGTGGACCCCAAGTACCTGGAAGCACTCTTCGCCAAGTACCCGGAGCGTCTTACGCCTCAGGACCTCGAAGAGATTTTCGGGTTGTCCCGAAACACCGTCTACCGCTGGCTCCAAACCGGAGTGATTCCTGCCTACCAAGTCGAGAAGACATGGTTAATCGCCAGAGATCAAGTCAAAGACTGGGTCTGGGAGAACCGGAACACACTCAGGAAGGGCCAGACACCAGAAGTGAACGACGAGGACCAGCCCTAAGGCGAAGCAGCCGACGAGCAGATGTGAGGGGGACACATGCAATCACGAACAAGCGCGCCTGCGCTGGCCGCCGGCGCCGTCCTTGCACCCGTCGGCTTGGTACTGTCCATCATCCTGTTCGGCGGAGGCTCTCAGGCCGCTGCCGATGTCTGCTCACCGGCCGGGTCCAGCGTCAGCGTTGACGCAAGGCAGCTGCCCAAGGTCGCTGTCGCCGGCTACGAGGGCGAGCAATTGAAGAACGCGGCCCTGGTCATCAACGCAGGCAAAGCCCGTGGCCTGCCGGCCCGGGGGCAGACGATCGGCGTCATGACGGCCATGGGCGAATCCGGGCTCCGGGTCCTGGACTACGGCGACGGCCCGGGCCCTGACTCCCGGGGACTGTTCCAGCAGCGCGACAACGGCGCCTGGGGGTCCTATCCGGACCGCATGAACCCCACGGCCTCAGCCACAAACTTCTTCACCGCCCTGCAGAAGGTCAGCGGGTGGGAACAGCTCGAACCCACCACGGCCGCGCACCGGGTCCAGCGCAACGCCGACCCGTTCCACTACCAGTCCTACTGGGCGGACGCCGTCGAGGTCGTCGCCGCCCTGGCCGACGTGCAGATCACCGATGCCGGCGGGGAAAGCTCCTGCGGCATCCCCGGCCAATCCGGCAAGGACGATGACCTGCCCTGGCGCACTGCCAAGATCTACGAGCCATCCCCACTGGGCATGTACAACCGCGAATGCGTCGACTTCGCCCTCTGGCGTGTCAACCAGCAGCTTGGCAGCTCCGCCGCACCTTACAAGGTCCTGAACGGCACGTTCCGTCCCGATGGTGCCGTGCTCGGCTCTGCCCTTACCTGGAAAGACGGCTGGGACGCCAAGGGCTGGCCCACCGGCGGAACGCCACGGGTTGGCGCGGTCGTCTGGTACTCCCCCGGCACCGGCGGCGCCGACGGCACCTACGGTCACGTCGCCGTCGTCAAAGCCGTCAACGGTGACGGCAGCTTCCTGGAAGAGGGCTACAACGGCAACCCCGCCCCGAACGACCACACCTACTACACCCGCACCGTAGAGAACAGCACTCCCAGCGCCTTCCTCTACCTGCCCGGCAGCGACTCACCGGAGGAACCATGAAACGCACCCTGACAGCCCTCGCGGCCCTGATCGTGTGCACGGCCTGCGCGCCGGTATCCAGCTCAACATCCGCGGAACCATCGCCCAGCGCTTCCGCCGCCAGCCCGGCCACGCTCAGCGCGGGCGGTAAGCTACAGGCTCCAGGCGGCACAGCACCGGCCACCCTGGGTATCGTCTGGGACGAGGCAAGCAAAACAGCCGCGCTGGAAACCGCGACCAAGGCAATGACGCTGTACGCCCGTCCCACGGTTACCAACAAGGAATGGATCCAGGACCTCGGGCAGCTGCTGACCGCCCAAGCCACCGCCGATTACCAATACGTTGACCCGGCCAACATCCCGGTCACCAGGATCACCGGAACAGGCCAGCTCAGGATCGATGAGAACAACGGTTTCGGCTGCCATGTCGTGTTTCCCACGGACGCCGGCGACTACGACGTGCAACTGCTCCGCAGCGCAGCCGACAAGCCCTGGCAGGTCAACCGTTTCACACCCCCGAACGGCACAAAGTAAGGACAGATGATGGAAACCCAAGCGCTCGACTTCCCCAAGATCAACGCCGTTCTGCGGACCAACGGAACCGGCGAAGTCACCATCAACGGGACCTCCCACGCGATCGAAGCTCCCGACGAAGCCGCCGTCCTTAGCGATGCATTACGAATAATCACTGAAACCGCTGCTCAGCTTGGCCGACCCGTCCGCGTCAGCACCACCGACCCGGACGGGCAGGGCCTCATCATCGTCTCTCCCGAGGGCGTCGTCAGCGAGGCCGCTCCGATCAAGCCCACCTCCCGGCGGGAGCAGGACCCCCTGCCCGTTACGGCAACCCCTTCGCCCGAAACGGCCAAGACCACGACCACGGCCGGGCCTGCACCTACGCCTGTTTCGGTTCCCGACGACTTTCCGTCCGAGGAGGCGCCGGCACAAGCTGCCGACGCTGCGCCGGTCACCTTCAGGGCAGCCGTTACAGCCGCGCCCGCCGAAAGGCCAGCACCGGCTGCCACAGCAGCCGCTGCGGAGCCTGCCACTCGGCGCAGCCTCAAAGACACCTCGTTCCTCATCAGCGCGCCCGTGCTCCAGCCGGCCACGCGCGGCTGGCGGGGCATTCTCAGCCGCCTCGGCTTCCGCATGGACCCATCAGCCGAGGAACTGGCCGAACGCGAAGATATCCGCACAGTCAGCCAGCACTGGCCCGGCCCCCGCACCGTAGCCGTCGTCAACCGCAAGGGCGGAGCGAACAAGACCCCCACCGTCGTGATGCTCAGCGCGATCCTGGCCCGCTACAGCGGCGCAGCGACCGTCGCCTGGGACAACAACGAATCACAGGGCACGCTCGGCTGGCGCACCGAAAAGGGCGGCCACAACAACAGCGTCCTGGATCTCATCGACTCATCAAAGGCGCTGCTCTCCCCCAGCGCCCAAGCAGCAGAGATCGCCCAGTTCGTCCACCACCAGACCTCGGACAAGTTCGACGTCCTGCGCTCAGACGAGAACGAGGAGGGCGACCACGAGGTGACCGCCGAGGAGGTGGACATCGCACACCAGGTACTCACCCGCTACTACCGTCTGATCGTCATGGACTCCGGAAACACGGCCCGCGCCGCGAATTGGCGGCGAATGATCCACCACACCAATCAGCTCGTGGTCCCCGTGACAGCCATCGAAGACCGCGCCGAGGCCGCACGCCTGACTCTCCAAACCCTGGAATCCCGCGGCGGCCAAGATGCCGAGCTGGCCCGCAACGCCGTCGTCATCGTGTCCGAGTCCACCGATGCCAAGCGCAGCATGAGCGGCGATGCGCTCAAGCGCGCCAAGGATGAGGCCAGGCGGATCGCTGACGGCTTCGCCCCGCATGTACGAGCCGTGGTCCGCATCCCCTACGACCCCGCCCTGGTCAACGGGCCCATCCGCTACGACGCCCTCCAACCCGCCACCCAGCGCGCGTGGCTCGCCGCCGCGGCCGCTGTGGCTAAAGGCTTCTGACCTCGTCTAATGAGAACGACACGCCGCACGAGCCGCGCACTTAACGGTACCGGTACTTATAGGCTCGGGTTTATGAGTACAGCCATCCACAGACGCGTACGGGGTACAGGGGCCGGCAACGTCGTCCTCAAAGTTGACGTTGCTGCCGATGCTAAAGCTCTGGTGGAACGTCTTGCCACCCACATGGGGCTCTCCAAGGGACAGGCAGCCGAACGCCTCCTGCTGAGCATCCGGGTGGATGCTCGCGGGTTGCCGATTTGGCCCGACATAGACGACTACCAGGAACAAGGAGCTCTGCCTATCGATAAGGCTTCCTAACGGAAGAAGGCCCCTCCTAAAAGGAGGGACCTTCCTAATCCTTCGCTCAGATCCCTCATCCGCCAAGATCCGGATCCGAGCTGTTACAACACCCATTCAGTGGGTGCCATTTGTGTTACCTCGAAAGGAACTACTGTCCTTATGGTACCGGAACCGGTATTGGCGTCAACGCATGCCCTTGTGGGTGTCGCTCCACATCTGAGACCAGAAGACGCATGGAGTCTTGCTCCGTTGATTGCTGGCGCTCCCTCGTACCGTTTGGGGCGTTGGATTGGGCAGCGGTTTCAGTATCCTAGGCCGGAGAATGCGCCGAGGATCACTCGTTCTTTGCCGGAACGTCCTGCCGCTGTAATGGTGCACGGCGCGGATGGTCGCGTCTCCACGCTATGCCTGGACTTTGACACCTCGAAGGCGCTGAAGGGCGTGGTGGACTCGGACGCGGTCCGGGTGGGCCGGCTGTTGTCAGCGTGCGGCATGAAATTTGTGGAGGATTTCTCCCCCAGCGGTGGACGACACATGTACGTCCCGCTGCAAGACCGGATGGACGCGGCCAAGGCCCGGGAACTGGTCGAAGCACTGGCCCTGATGGCCACCAGTCTCGACCCAAGCCCGCACCAGAACATCACCGATGGGTGTATCCGTGTCCCAGGAAGCATCCACAAGTCCGGTGGCCACCAAACCCTCATTACTCCTCTGTCCCAGGCCTACGACATCCTGCGCCGCCGCAACCCCGCACAGAGCTTGGTGCAGCTGCGTGCGACGTTGGCTCCGGAACTGGCCCGCAAGCGCGCGCTCAAGGCCCGGGAAGCGAAGACCGCGACCTCTGAACGGACTGGCGGGTTACCGGCGCTGCTACTGAACTCCGGTAGTGAGACTCCGCTGCGCCGGGTCGCCCGGACCGGTTTGTACGACACGGCTAGGTACAAGAGCCCGTCCGAGGCACGGATGGCCGTGCTGAACCACTTCAGTGCCTGTGGCTGGTCCCTGCAGCAAGTAGAAAACGAACTCGCCGGCCAGTTCCCCGGCCTCGCTGCCCTCTACGGATCTGCAGAACGCCAGGCAAGGCTCCTCCCTTACGAGTGGGCCAAAGCCCAGGCCTTCACCGGCCCAGCTTCAAGCGGGCGAAAACCACTCGCCCGTAAACGCGGGGAGAAGAGTGCACTTATTAACAACACAAGCCCGACATTACCCACAGGGGGGGCGGGGAAATCCAGCAGCGCTGCTGTACACCAACTTGTGAACGATCTGGAAAATATCCTCTACGCAGTCCTTGATCAGAGACTCCAAAAACGCGGCCGTGAAGGCCTGAGTCTCCGCTTACTTATCCGCGGATTGCTGGGATATATGCGGGCCAGAGAAACAGACATTCTCGACGTCGGTTGCCGCACTCTTGCCGTTGCGATGGGCAAACACCACGTCACCATCGCCAGGCTGCTGCCCATCTTGGTACAGGCTTCTGACGGGATCCTTACCAAGATCGCGGACGCCCGCCAAAAAGCGGCCGACGTCTATCTCATCCAACTCCCTGAGCACTACCAACACCTTGCACGGGAACTGACCTGGCGGAAAGGAAAAATCCACGCCATCCGCCCCGTTTTCCGGGCCCTGGGAGACGCCGCTGCCCTTGCCTACGAGGCAGTCGAACGCGGCCGCTACTCCCCCACCACCGCCGAGGTCGTCCGTAACAGCGGTGTCAGCCGCAACGCCTGCTCGGCTGCGTTGGCTGAGATGGAGACACTTGGCATGATCCAGCGCCGCGGTGGAACCTGGAAAACTACGTCGGTGAACCTTCGCATGCTCGCCGCCAGGCTCGGAGTGCTCGACGACTACCTCGACCACATCCGCCGGAACCGCCACGAGCGCGCAATCTGGCACGCCTACCTCGACAGGTTCAAGACAGTGCAGCTTGCGATCCTTGAGGCTGACATGTTTGAACCTGAAAGGGATGAATTTTGGCTGCCCCCGGATGATGCGGCAGTGTGGCGGTTGTGTCAACCGGCATAGTCTCTTATGCCAGTTGATAAGCGTAGGTGGTGCTGGCTGATTGTGATGCCTTCATGCAGTTGATTCCGCCGTTACCTATAAGATGCTAGCGAACTGCTAGCGCTTTGATAGACAGTCGCTAGCATCTTGATTTGGGTTAGCCCTGGCACCCCAGTTTCTGCACTCTTCGCTGGCCCGAGCCATAAGCAGCATATTGATAGTAATTTGAAACTGCTAGAACAACTGGGCATACGCGCATCGATCCGCGCTGCGGCAAGGTTTGATACTACTTTGATAGTGCTATCAAATAGGTAGCACTACGCTAACCATTGCTATCTTCGCAGGGATTAGTCATCCCATGCCTACAATCGCTAGCAAAGCGCTATCGAATTCGTAGCATATTGATAGCGGAAACACTCGAATGCCGCATAGCTTTGGGCGAAGGCGCGAGCGGAGCCTGGGGTCGGGGATTCGGAGTCGCCCCAGCAGCCCCGGGGGCTACTCATCAGACGGTGAGGCCAAAGTAGCACTTTGATAGCAGTTTGAAACTGCGATTTAGATACTACTTTCATAGTGCTATCAAATAAGTAGCGTGTCGCTAGCCTTCTGCTATCAACGTCGGCATTAGGTTGGAGCCATGATCATTGTTGTGGGTAGCGAAAAGGGCGGCGTAGGCAAGTCCACCGTTGTAACCAACCTTGCCGTCGAGTTGGCGAAGCGAGGGATGCGCATAGCAGTAGTGGACGGTGACCGGCAGCGGTCCACTGCACGTTGGGCGGGAGACCGAGAAGAGGCTGGGCATGAACCTCGCATCTTTGTGGTGGAGAAACTTGGCAGCCTGCACGAGACCTTGCGTGAACTCGATACGAGCTATGACGTTGTCCTCGTTGATGTGGCAGGGAAGGACAGCAAGGAGATGCGGACAGCCATGACTGCCGCACATCAATTGTTGGTCCTGACGCAATCGAGCCAGTTTGATCTCGACACACTCGCGACTGTCGATAGGTTGATTGAAACAGCCAGGGACTTCAACCCCTCGTTACGTGTCAGGGGGGCCCTCACGCGGGTGTCGACCAACGCGTTCGAGTCCGAAAGTGGTGACGCCAGGGATTACCTTTCCGACTATCCGAGTATCGAGCCACTGCGAACTGTCCTGTACGAGCGCAAGGCTTATCGAGACGTGGTGGGGGAGGGGCTCGGGGTCGTTGAGTGGAAAAACCCTAAAGCGGCGAGGGAAATCCGCGGGTTGGCAGAGGAGTTGATGGGGTAGTGGCAATCAAGAAGCGTTCCGCGTCTGAGAAGGCTAGGGATGAGGCTATCGAGGCCTTCGGCAATGCGGCTGAACCGTTACTGACTCCGCCGGCTGTCAGTGCTGAGCGTGGAGTTCCGGTTAGGCCCAGCGTGACGCCCACACTGAGCGATTCGAGGGACAAGGGAAGCGCCAGGACGATGTTGCTTCGTTTCGACGAGGACCGTGAGCTCATGGAGTTGCTCGCGGTCGTGGCGAAGCTTGAAGGCCGCAAGAAGCATCCAATGGCATTGCGCGCGCTTAGGATCGGTCTCGAGCAGGTCCGCGATACTTACGAATGAGCTATTGATAGGAGTTGCTATCAGTTTGATAGCAACTCCGTATCACCTGGGGGCTGCGAACGCGGCCCTCGTCAATGATCGCTTGGCAGTGAACAATCTGCGCGAGGTTGCGTAGGTGCCCGTTTGGGCCGTGACGGTCCTCTAATCAGGATGAGCCCGACCCACAAGCGAACGGCTGCAGTATCAGCAGCCTGTTGACTTACATTCAAGCGACCGTTCAAAAACGACCGTTTCTGACCCGCTGTCGGCAGGTCTCCGACAAATTCGAAAAAATCCACATACCGTTGGTCAAAACTGGTTTTCGAAATGAAAGCTGGTCAAAACCTACGGTGGAGGCTTTTTGACGTGTCCGGCAACGTAATTGGGTATGCGAGGGTCAGTACTCGCGGGCAGTCGCTGGACTCCCAAGTGGACGCACTCGTCGCTGCCGGGGCCGTGCGCGTCTTTCAGGAGTACGCTTCCGGCGCCACCCAAGCAAGGACGCGCTGGAAGGAATGCCTGGACTACCTGCAACCAGGCAACGTTCTCACGGTTACTGACCTGACCAGGCTAGGTCGTAGTACGGCTGATCTGGCTGACATAGTGACGGTGCTGGGACAGCGGGGGATAGGTTTCCGTTCCCTCGCTGAACCGTGGCTGGACACCACCAGCGCACACGGAAAGCTCATTTTCGATATGTTCGCTTCTCTTGCCGAGTACGAACGATCACGGTTGTCCGAGCGAACGAAAGCAGGTCTCGTTGCGGCGAAAGCTCGCGGCCGGCTCGGCGGCCGCCCTCGGACGATGACTCCGTCCAAAACGGACGCCGCCCGGCAGCTGCGCAGCCAGGGAAAGACTCTGAAGGAAACAGCTCAAATCCTCAGCGTCAGCGTCTCCTCACTGACTCGGGCCCTAAGCCTGCCCGAGTCAGTCCCAGAAGTTGTATCCGAAGCCGCATAGCGCCTCTATTTTTGGAATAGCTTTCGGGGCGGACAGATGACGAGGAATGGTGAAGCTTCGGTCCACGGGGGAGCGAGCCGCAGCTACCCTGACAGGCTTGGTAGGCCTTTGAGTAAGGCCAGTTCCGCCGCACGGGTTTTTGGGTGGAGGGTTCCCTGTGTGAAGTCGTAGACAAAGAGGGCCATCTTCACTTGTTCAGCGAATTCGATAGATGCAGCCGAGTAACCAGACAAGGAAAAGAAGAGGGCTGTCTTCCCTTCGGCGGTGGCCACACCGAAGATTTGCCGCACCAACGCGGGCCCGACTGGGGCAGCGTGGTGCTTGACTTCAGCCACGTAGCGGCTTGAAACTACATCCGCCCCGCCGTCACGGGTTGCCGGAGATACCTGACAGCCGGATTCACCTAAAAACAGCATCCAATCCCTTGCCAGGAATTCGGCCTGTCGATCACTGCATGATGCCATGGCGGAAGGTTGCGGCCCACAAGGGGTCCACGCTAACTCGCGGCGCGGCCTGTCGCGTACATGACCGGCCGGAACCGTGGCGATAGGCCGACTGAATTCATACCAAGCATCATTGATCTCCGATCCGAGTCGGCGCGCCAGTTCGGACCGGAGATCCTCACGATGATCATGGTGCGGATCATGCCTTGCCCAATATTGTTCCTTCGCCCTGTAATAGCGTTTCTCCCGCCTGGAGGCGATGACCCATAGCGCCACATAGCAAGTCCAAAAGGTGATTACGGCGGCAAGGATCCACTGATACTTCGCCCCTGCGCCCGCTAGCATTGCAATGGCTACGACGGATGGAACGACACTGCATATCCCTACGAGTGCCATGAAGTTCTGGGGGAAACTAGGCTTCCGCGGCGGCGCTGGGAGCCGACCAGGAGATGGAAAGATTTGCTCCACCCTCCAACGAGCCCATTCGTCCATGTATTGATCGTTTGGATCTGGGGGGATTCCTTTGCGGACAATATCGTGTGCCAGCTCTTTGATTTCCTCGTCCAGGCGGGAGTAATCGATCTTCAGTCCGTCCAGCCTGTAACCCCACACAATTCCTCCAGCTGCTGTCAGGTAGATGCCTGGCCATATCAAGCGCAAGCGTATAGCGAGTTCGACCAAATTCAGACTTTAGGCCGTGGCGCGGAGACGAGGAAACCTCCGGGGAACGGCAATGCGGCCTGTGACAGATTGCCACCCTGCTGGCAGCCGTAGGGCCGACACGCTATCGTCGTTGATTCCATTTGGATTCATGTGTCCCATGTCCATATGCGGCTGCACTGGTTGATGGGGTCGTCGATCTGTTGCATGCCGACGTTACTTTCGCCGCTTGAGAGCCCCGGAGCGCGTCCGTCCGCAGCGCGTATCTGTGCGGCCCGTTATGAGCCGGGTTGGCTCGCGGATGTACGCTGCGGCTCGTTGTGCTACTTGCACTTATAAGTGAAAGTGGATTACTCTGAGGGAAAGCTAAGGAAAGTACGCCGAGGGAGGCGAAATGTCCGCACTGTTGGATAGAACTGAGAAAACAGTCGTCGCCACAACTGAGCAAGAGAACGCCCAGGCGAGAGAACTTATTGCGCGGCTGCGTGAGAAAACGACCAATGAGTCGCCTCGGTTGGCGCTCAAAAACGCCTCAGGCGATTCCGTGGAGGCTCCAGAGGAGCTAACGGCTCTCCTTCGTAAGGTTGTAGAGGCGATGGGTCGGGGTGCAACCGTCACCATTGGAACCCTTCCCAAGGAATTGACCACGACTACAGCGGCGAAGATGCTTGGAATTTCGCGTCCGACCCTGATGCAGCTGATACAGAAGGGCGAGCTCCCCGCTCATAAGGTCGGATCACACACTCGCGTATTTGCTGAAGATGTGCAGAAGTACAGAGAAGCCAGGGCAGCTACCCGCAGACAGGGCATCGATGAACTTCGAGCACTTGAGGACGAATTGGGAATTGACGATTAATCCGGACTGGTGACCGCCGAAGATGTAAAGTGCTCGCTATGAGCTCGGCGGTCACCATTGTCCTGTTAGACGCAAATATCCTCTACGCACGGACGCTTCGCGATTGGATTGGCCTCTTGCAGGGAGAGGTGCCGGCACTCTTCACCGTGGTGTGGACGGAGGACGTCATGGTTGAAACGCTGTATCACCTCCGCAAGAAATATCCGCTGTGGTCGGAAGAACAGATTGGCGGCCTTCGCCGGAAGCTTGAGAAAGCTTTCACTGGAGGGCAAATCACCGGGTATCAGATTGATGCGTCATTGGAGTATCCCGATATCGGAGATGCCCATCTCCATGCCGCAGCCGTCCATGGTGCTGTAGACATAGTTGTCACGAGGAACGGGAAGGACCTTCCCTATGGTGATGACCTTCCCTATGAAATTTACGAGCCAGACGACTTCTTGATACTCGTTGACGACGCAGCCCCGCAGGCTGTTCGAGCCGTGACAGAGTCACAGCTTTGTTACTTCCACAAGAAGTCCTCACCAGATGAGGGTATTGACCTTCCCCTCCGCTTGAATAAAGCGGGAGCACCGAAGTTCGCTGCACGGGTCAGAGACCATCTGCAACACGTGGATATGAGCATCTTGACGAGAAAAGAAGACGCGGAGACGCCTGACGGAGACGTTGTTTCAGTTAGAGGATGAGCGTCTGTCTAAGGTGCCTGGCAGGAACTCAAGCTTTTCCGAGTTGTACCAAGGTCCAAGGAAGTGGGACACCGCGCAAGATCATATGATTCAGAGACGCCGGCTCATTCCGACTTCGGCCTAGAGAATCGTTCTGGTAGTTCTCAGTCGTGGTTGTGGTGCCCTCTGCCGTAGTAAAAACCAACCGCGGCTGCGGCAAGCGCCTGAAGACCAGATGCTCCTGCGATGGCCGCGGTGAACTTTTCCATAGGCATGTCAGTCAACAGAAAACACACGAATATGCCGAGGTACACCAATATCAGTGCGCCGAGGATGCCTAGTGCCAGCGTTCTACGTGTCTTGTCGGTATGGGTAGGCTCCGGAATTGTTGGGTTTTTGAAGACCTCTTTGGCCTCGGGAACCACGTCTTCGGTGATGTAACCGTCATTAGACCCGGGGACCAGATTTTCAGTCAATTCTGCGCCGGGCTCGGGTTCGTCAGCAGGCGACGTTGCCCCATCCGGGCTCATTCACCTTTCTCCAGGCCGTCGCCCTCTTCGCTGAAGACCACGAACGCGCCCTCGATACCTTCAAAGGCGGGTACGACGTCTTCAGCAAGAACCTCGACATCGGGAGATGTGCCCGCACTTGCGTGAGTGCTGTGGGCTCCCATCTCTATGGTTACCCGGCATTCCCTGCCGACCTTGGCCGCGAGGATGGCAGCAAGGTTCATGAGTGCAGCATTGACGGTGGGGTCTGCCAAAGGTTGCTGACTTGAGGAGTCGTTAGAAGCCACGATTCCCCTCCAATCCCTGGCGGGGCCAGGCGTAAGGCGGGGGGAGTAGGCCCCGCGGTGTACAGAGAAAGGGTACCATGGGTATGTATCTGAGGCACGTCTGATGTGCCTCTGATGTTGATGATAGGTTGACAATAGGCGCATGGGAGGCATAATAAGGAGCGTAGGTAGTCGATAGTCAGTCGAAAGGATCTACAAGATGAACACCAGCAGAGCCTAAGAACAAAAGCCCCGCAACAACGTATTCAGCGCCACACACGCAAACCGCCACACACGCAAACCGCCACATGCCACGACCACCCCGCACGCACTATGAACACCGCCAGAGGCGGTCTTTTTTCATATCCGAAAGGTCTCGGATAATAATCCGCGCGGGAGTATTAGCAGGGAGCCCTCATGTCATCCAAAACTAACTCCGAAACCGCACTCGTCCGGCTGAACATCAACCTGACCAAGGAATCCGCCGCTGCCCTGAAGAAGCTTGCTGAAGAGCAGGGTATCTCTGTGACCGAAGCAGTTCGCAGAGCCATCGCTGTCCTTAACTTTGTTCAGGAAGAGCGGAAAGAGGGACGAAAAATCCAAACTATGGAACCAGATGGCAAAGACCGTCGGGAACTTGTCCTTATGTAATAGGCCTTGGAGTTTGATGCCCTGACCTTAGGGCGGATAGTAAAGGCGGGAACCCGGCAGCAGCCTGGTTCCCGCCTTTCGGCATTCTGGTGTCTCTACCTCGTGAGAGCGAGACGGGCGTTTCCTACCAGCGGGGTCAGCTTTGCTCTGGTCTATCCCGATAGGCGGTGACCGACCCTGGAGCCAGGTAATCGCTGAGATGGAAGCCGCAGAGAACGATTAGTCACCTTTGCTTGCAACAATGTGGAGTCGTGTACAAAGAAGCTCTAGCTAGAGGAGATTCGAATGAGCTCTGGTGTCCCTTTAGGTACCTTTCATTGTGTTGAGACTAGGGATGCCGTGGCCCGGACACGGGACGGGTGGCCCTATTTTGCAGCTAATTCCCGTGGCGTTACCGCCGATGGACAACCGCTGTTTGAGATCCAGTTCGGCGACGGCCAATGGATGCTCGCGGTTTTGGCTGATTTGTCCTCTTGATCAGGAATCCCTCCGGCCCTAACGCGCCAGCGGAAGCTCCGTTGGCCATACAACTTACTCGTTTGGCGCCTCGCTGCATGCCAAGGAGGCCGGCCCTCGGTGAAGTATGAGGGTGCCCGCTCGCGGTCGTTCCTGGGCTCGTCGAGAATCTCGCACGTTAGCGCAGAAGGACCAGCTACTCTACTCGAGAAGGAATCCACTGCGTCTAATGATCGTCGCGCCCGATGATTCCGCTTTCGGCCATTCGCCCCAGTAGTCGCAGGAGAACTGCTCCTTGACGCTCAGAGGGAACCTTCCCCTGGCGGAGACCAAACATCTGCACGAGATCCTTCTCAGTGGGGGACATCGGGACTTGGGCCCGATGGACCATTTCCCACACCTGCGGTTTGACGGCAAGGACGCGCTTGACCACCTCGAAGCCAGAGTCCATCGCGCGTTGCTTGCGGTCGTCGGCGGCTTGCCCCCGTGCCTCGTCGGCGGTGACGAGGTCGTCCCTGATGCGACCTTCCAGTCGAACGCCGACCTTTTTGAATCCCTCCCAGCATGCCTGCTGCTTCGCCCACTGCGTTACGTTTGCCTGGGGACGATTCGGGTCGGTTAGATGCCGCTGCGCGGCGTGCGCGATCTCGATGAGCGCCGCAAGTGTCGGGTCACTTACCGCCTGGCGCTGCCAAACTCGATCGAAGTCGAAGTTGGCTCCGCCGAACCGGACTCCAATCTCCAGCGCAAGGCGAGAGATCGCGTACGCAACTATGTTCGCGAGATAGCCGGGAGCCGCCTTGTACCAATCCTGCTTGAGAATCTGGGAGCGTAGCGTCTCGTACATAATCGCCTTGCCGACGCCGGCGCGGAAGTAACCGTCTCCGTATGCGTCCGCACCCTTGCCATCGTCCTTCGTCCACTGCGTATCTACCTTCGTGGCGTAGTCGGCGAATACGGACTGGGCACCCTTGCTGACGAGGTCAGGATGCTGATTCCAGCAGTAATCGTACTTGGCCCAGTCAGTCTTGGTGATGCGTTGGGACTTTGGGTACTCCAACTCGAATTTTGCCTGTTCACCGGCGGATCCTCGCGCAGTACGGTCGTTCTCCCATTGGCCCCTAGCGCGCTCGTAGAACCACCCGGTCTGGTACTGGTGTCCCTCTTTCGCTGGCGCTTTGAGACGTCGGCTGATTTGTTCCATGCGGATGTGGAACTCATGCGTGGAGAAAAGATCCGCTGCGCTTACTCTGTTCTGGCTGTTCGCGTACTTCGCGACCGCCTGCACCACGGTTGCGGAGTCGGATTCGCTGACCGTTACGAGTTTCATCTGGATGGAAACTTCGTCGATGATGTCTTCGCTCTTGTTGTTGCGAAGGAAGTGTGCAATCGAGGCGGTCGTTTGGCCGCCGTTTACGATCTGCCAGCGGTCCAGACTGCGGATGGTCGTCCCTTCCGGCGAGCGACCGAGTTCGACCTCGGTCGCTGTCGTCGTAAGCCCGTTGTTATAGGCCAGGAATCGTGCTGGCTCCTGAGCCAAGGTGCTCTGGATGCCGCGGTTCACCTGACCCCTTGCGCTCAAAAAGGTCCGGACATTGGATTCCAGAAGCAGGCTGCCGTATTCGTCGAACACTTCAGCAAGGACCCGGGCTGGGATGACGGCTAGGTAGGTCCGTGTGGTCTGGTCGTTACTGGGGGCGACCAGACAGGGAAGACCATCGGACAGCCACTTCGTAAAGTCGACGCGGATGTCTTCGCTGCCGCGCTCCGGAAGAGTAGCGTCGACGATACGCCGCTGATCCCAGATCTCGTATGTAGTCTTCAGACCGGCAACCGTGCCGCTATCAATTGTGCGAATGCGGCCGCTCATCAGACCATCGGTGATAAGGATGACCCGAATCCTGGCGATTTTGCCGCTTCCGATCTGCTTCGAGAAGTAATCGGCGTACTCCCATTCGCGCGACGACATCTCCAAGTGTGTTGTCAGCCAGCCGTCGACAGCCGCCTCGATGTATCCGGTGGCGCGTCCGATGGCGTCCTTGGCATCGGTCATAGTGAGCGTCGCGTCCCTGCCGAAGTATCGTCCGGCAAGGATAACCAGGGACTGCTCGAGTGGACTCTCCGCATACCCAAGCAGTTCGAGACGCTTTCTTCGCGGCCCGTTGCAGCGAAGTGGCTCGACATTTAGATCTGCTACGGCTTCCGCATCTTCGAGCCTTCGGGCGAACACCGTGGCGAACGCCTCAACCTCGAACGCGCCGTCGCCGGCAACAGCCTCGACCTTGATCTCGTTGCGGAGGTCATCAACTTCGATGCTCACGACAACTTCATCTCGCTGAGAAGTTCGCTGAAGGGGGCCGCGAAGGGGGCCAGTCTCGGTAGTTCGAGGGAGTAATGGACATCAATTATCCCGGCGGGAAGTGAAGGGATGTCTAAGTGCGGGAATCCCTGTTTCACTGAAAACCGTCGCCAAACGCCGGGCATGAAACGGTACTTGTCGTACCACTCATCGGAGAGGTCCAGAGTAAGAGCTTCCAATGCTGCATCCCACTTGTCCGCGGCACCCGGGCCGGCAGCCGCGACCACTTCGCCGGTTTCCTGCACATACGCGCGGAACGGAAACGCTACCGTGGCACCATCCGGGGCGTCTTCGACTGGCAGCACGAGGAGATCGAGCGGCTGATCGGAGGGCACGAGTTGGCTCGGGGACGACACCCGGATGGTTCCGGGCGGCTGGTGAGTCGACTTCACCTCGATCCCGCGCCCATTAGCGAACGTAAAGTCATGGACGCCCAGTCCAGCCTTCGCCCAGGGCCCCCGCCAGGCCGTCACGGCATCTTCGACGCTCATTCCGGCCGTAATGATGGCGCGCAGGAACAACAGCTCCGCAAAGATCCCCCGCACAAGGGCCTCAGAAAGACGACCGCGGCGCTGGCCGACGAACCGCCGATACTCCTCAATTGAGCGGATCAGCACCTCAGCACCCTGGTCGACCGACGTCGAGGCGGACACTCTGCCTAAGACGTACTCGACCAGCTTAAGGAACAGGGGCGGTAGTCCCCGGTCAGCGGCGGTGATCTGGACATAGTCGTTGTTCCCGCTCCGCGTTGTCTTTACCGAGAATCCCTGCCCGTCGCTGACGACCTGCGTTGGGGTGAGCGAGACACGGACGAATAGCGCTGCACGGCCATTATCATTCACTGCGGCAAACATAAAAGGTGTTTGGGCGATGACCATCATCCGCCCACTCTCTGCGGCGAGCACCTGTTCGAACAGCGGCCCCACGAGAGAAGCGTCCATCAGTTCTCGTCCTCGTCGACGTCGTCACCCAGGTCTTCAACGAAGCCGTTGTAGGCGCGCCAGTACACCTGATTGACTCGGTATGTCTTGGATTCGCGAGTCGCGTCCTCAATTTCTTCCTGAGTCATCTTCGGGAACGCAATCGCCACGGCGATCCGCTTCAAGCCTGTTTCAACCCGTGTGAGATCCGAGGAGTCCTCATGGGCTGCCGGATCATCCGCGGTGACGGCGTAGATCATCAGTATCGGGTGATCGATCCAAAGGAGTGTGCGCGCCTGCGAGGACATTGCCCTGCCGTCCGCAGTGGTGCGGGGCTCGACATCCATCGCCTTGCGCTCCTGCTCGAGAAGCGACCCGATGAGGTCCCCCGCGGTGGATACGCGCCGGCGGTCGAGACGGATGTGCCCGTCCAAGCGGCTACGACCCATCTTGTTTCGAACGCTCATGGCGACTTCGAAGTCCTTGCCGAAGTGGTGGTGAGGCTGCCCTTTGCCGCTACTCACCAACACGACGCTCCAGCGATCGCTTCCGGGCACAACTTTGAAGGCATCCGTGATCGGCAGAGTCCCGTCCCCGCCTCGACCGAATGTCTGGCTACGTTTGTCGCCCTGAAAGGTTCGGAAAAAGTCCTGCACTGCGTCGAGGGGAACGTTCTGCCAGGAGTCGAACCCGTCGCTCGTCTTCACCGATTTGCCGGGTCCGAGCCGTGTGATCAGCGCCTCAACGGCTGCCTGATTTAACTGGTCCACCTCAGCGTCGCCGGTGAGGTCGTAGGATTCCGCGAGTTTGTTCTCCCAGACGGTCGGTCCGATCTCAATAACCTGCGTGTCGCGCCCCTTGTTCGCAGCGACGATAGCGACGCTGTCGGGATGGACGCGCACCCGCAACCCGAAGTCCCTCGGTGTGAGTCCGCGCGCCTTCATGTCGAGGAGCGTTTCCCGCAGCTCGTCGGTGACTTCAGCGGAGTGTGCGAAATCCGCGCGCGTCGTCTCCGGCATCCAAATGCTCACGAGGTCATCGAAGCCGGGGCGGTAACCGAACCAGCGCCCCATCTGCATGAGGGTATCCATTGTGCGGGGTTCCCGGACGAAGTAACTTACTTGGAGGCCGTCTAGGGTGAGACCGCGTGAGAGGATGTCACCGCCGACCACGATCTTCGGGACAAGGTCGTCAGCTTTCCGCTCAGCGACGGTCATCAGTTTTCGGCGTTGCGCGCGTTCCTTCGCGGTATCGCCGTTGATGAGCTCGATCCGGAATTCCGGTGCTATCTCGACGAGTTTCTCTGCGACGTCATTCCAGGCAACGTCGGTCACGTGAGCGAATCGAACATTCCACACGTCCTGGATCCTCTTGGCTGCCAAGCTTCTGGTTGCGGTCCGCCGAGCAAACTCGCCAAGGACCATCGCGACTGTCGCCTTCAGAAACAACTCGGCCAGCTCGGCAACCCGGCGCTCTACGCTCTTGAACCGAGAAACGTTGATGAGCATCGATGCGGCTTTTACCTTACGATCACGGATGCGCCGCACCGCAGTCCCGAGAAGGAACTCGATTATTGCGGTCTCCATGGACTCAGGGAGCGTAGCGACTGGGTGGTGATTTTTGTGCTTGATCGGGATGATTGCGAGACAGTCGTCGACCTCAGTGTTGATCGCGGCGTGGCCGCCCTCGGGGAAGTACGTGCCGAGCCCGCGGTATGTGCTCGGCGGGAACATAGCCCTGATGTAGTCGCTCGGGAACAGGTCGTTGAGCACACTCCCCGGACCGCTGACTACAGGCTCGCCACGCCTCGGCTTCTCAACGAACTCGAACTCTGCCTGATCGTTGATGAAGATGTTGGCAAATGGGGTGGCCGTAATGGCCAGGTAGGAACTGCGCGTCGAGACATCGAGGAGTGCGCGGATCGCCTTGTTGACGCTCGTCGGGTCTGTCTTGTCGCGTGTGTTCGGGCTTCCCCAATCTGATTCGTCGTCCACAACGATGAGGGGGATGTCCAGCCGACCACCTGGTGCCTGGCTCTTAATGTACGTGCGGATGTTATCCAGGAGTGAGGGCGTCTTCTTGGTGATGAACACCGTCGGCAGTCCGCCCTCGACCCAAGTGATGCTTGACCCACGCTTTGACTTTGAGAAGTCGTGCCGAACCGTCGTCATTAAATGGGCGCGCTCACGGTGAATCTCACCCACGCCCACATACCGAACAGCAGCATTGCTGATTCCGTCTTCCCACGTTTCGGAATCTATTCCGAGCAAGTCGGTGTCGAACCTCGTTTGTGTCTGCTGCCTCAAGTCCTCGGTGTGGCCGCCGATGACGACGATCACTTTGTAGCCGTAGTCGAGCGCCTTGTTGAGGACGCCGAGGTAGGTCGCCGTCTTTCCGGACTGCACCTCACCCATGAGAAGGCCACGTCGGGGCCACTTCCCGTCGACCTGCATCGGATCGCCTAGCAGCTCGACTACATCATCAGTCTGGGCGTCGAGCGTGTTGATGACATTCGCTTCCCAGTCCCGGCTCACGAGCAATTTCTTGTACGCGTTCCAACGACGTGTCTCGACCTCGTCGCGGCGTTGCGCTATCCATGACCGGAAGGTCGCCGGATCGACGATGGAGTCACCCAAGGCCATCTCTACAGCGTTCTCCTGGGTCAGCTCCTGGAGGACTTCGCCGATTTCGATCGCGGTGAGGTCCTCGAACAGCAACGCGGCAAAGCCTGCGGCTTTCATCTCTAGTTCGTCGAAAGTCATCGGACGGACTACGTTGAACAACTGATCCTTGAGGTACCTCTTGAAATCGGTTTGACGGTCATTCAGTGACATCGGCGGCCTTCCAGACGAGATCGACAAGGGTGTTCAAATCGTCACGGCTGTTGAACGGCTCGACGCCGGCCAGTTGCGTCACGGCAATTTTGGGGTCTGTGCTGAATAGCCCTGACCGCCGGATGTTTCGGAGGCTTGCGATGAGTGCCTCATTGTCAGGCTCCGAGGTAATCGAAGGGACGTTCGCGGCGACCTCGACGTAGGCGTCCATGAGAGGGAAGGTGCTCGCGATGGTTTGTAGCAGGCCTACCACTCGTTCGGCGTTATCGGTGTCGAGGCGGGACAGGACCGACTCGACGAGCGGACTTTCGAGGTTCACCTCGTAACCAAAGCCGTCACGGGTCTTCAGCTTCGTCCAGACGTGCGCGACTTCGGTGTTCTCTCGCCTGCCTCGAAAAGTGTGGACTCTGCGCCCCCGATTGAGGATCGGATCAATAAGTTGTCGGAGTCGCAACTTGAAAGACTGTGGTGGTTCCGCTCGAGATTTCTTGATGTCGAGTTGCCATAGCGCGTCCAGTGCACTCGGCACATCAACTTGGACGCGGGTCTGCTTTGACAGTTCATTCATGCGTGCTAGGCCGTACCAGTGACCGTGCGAGATAAGCCTGCGGTTCCTGTATACGTAGAACCCTTGTGCCTCGCGCATGCCCTCGCCGAGGTCTGGCCGTTGCCGTTCCACGGGCGTAAGACCAGAGGGGTGCGGGAGCGTGAACCCTTCTACGCGCACTTCTTCGCCGCCGATTTGGAGAATCTCCGGTGCGGTGCGTTGGGTCTTCGGGTTGTCGGACAGGAACGGGTCGGTCGGCCGCACGGGAAGCCCATTGATCGTGATGCTGATCCGGTCGCGGCGATCAGCGAGAAACCGATGAAAGACGAGCGCGAGGCTGGAACGAACTCCACCGAGCCGTTCGGCGAGGAAGGGACCTGGCGATGTTGTGTCACCCAGCAGTAGATCCAGTTCGTTCCAAAGTACGAGCGTCCCACTGAGCTGGTCATCAAACTCGGTCCACAAGGGCAGATCTCTGAGGTCGGTCTCATCAAGGACGTTGAGGAGCCACTTACCCTTTTCGCGCACGAAGTCGATGTCCCAGCGTAACGCGGTGACCGTGCCTGCATGCTTAGTGATCAAGGTCAGGCAGCGCGCCTGTGAAAGCGACGCCGTCTTGAGGCCAAGACCAAAACGACCCAGGTCCGTATCTTTGCGGTCTCCAACGGTACCTGCCAGTCGCAATGCCTCGCGAGCGTCCCTTGGGGTCATGCCGGATCCATCGTCCAGGATCGCGAGGTACTTGCCCTCGACGACGTCTGCGTCAATGACGATGTGGTCTGCTTCCGCCGTGATGCTGTTGTCGATGAGGTCGGCGACAGCGGCTTCGAGTGAGTAACCAACAGAGCGCATGGATTCGAGCAAGTTGACGCCCGGCTCTAGGATCTCCGGATCCATTTCCCCCCTTGGTTCATCGGCCGCTCGTAGTAGGTAGGCAACCGATGCTCCGATTACGTCGTCTTGATCTGTTCTGATTCAAGAACCTTGGTGAATTCGATGTTCGGTTCTATCGAGGGGTATGGAATACCGGCAAATGACTTGAACAGCGCGGTAAAGATGGCCTCTGCCGCCTTAACCGGGACGGCCATTCCGACCTGCTTCCTGACGCTCTCCTTAAGTCCCTCAAAGGCGAAGTTATCCGGGAAGGACTGAAGACGAGCCCTCTCGCGATTGGTCAATGCCCGATCCAGCACCCAGTGATAGATGTAGGAACCGCCACCCCCGGCTCCCGTCACTGTGTACGCCGGCTTGTCCGGGTCTAGTCGTTTATAGGTTGTGCTGATCGTCGTGCGCGTCTTGATGTGGAGCCGTTCGGGCATCTCCTGAAGGGCGCGAGGAGAGAAGGCGTGCTCACCAGGGAGCAGGTAACTTAGCCGCTCGGCGACCGTTGCGGATGGACGGACAAATTGGTGATTGGGAGCGCTCAGAGGGATCGGCGGAACCGTCAAAGCCGATTTCGCACTTACGTCGATGTCGTTATAAATTTCCGGCGACGGAACGCGAAAATCGGTCTGAAGGTCCTCGCGGATTCCAACGATGACTATCCTTTGCCGTCGTTGTGGAACGCCGTACTCGTCAAACGAGTAAAGGTGCGGGACGATCCGGTAGCGAGGGCCATTGTCGGGGGCCTGAAGGTGCTCCAGAATCTGCTTGAAGGCCTTGCCCTCGTTCGCGCCGCGAAGTCCTGACACGTTCTCGGCGACAAACCACTTGGGCTGCTTGGACGCCAGGACCTTTACGCCATAGCTATACAGCGGACCGTAATCGCCGCGAAGCCCCTTCCATTCCCCGACGAGACTGTAGTCGTTACAAGGGAAGCCGAACGCGAATCCGTCGATCTCTCCGAGGGCCTCGATGTCGAGAGTGTGAACGTTTTGATGGACGACGCCTCCGCCAGCAGCCGGAAGGTCAGCCGCAGATTCAACCAGCTTTGCGTCATCGCCATATTCAGGCACCAAGATGTTTCGCTTGTAAGTTTTGCAGGTATCGAGGTCATAGTCGTTCGCCCAAGCGTGTCGGAGTGCGACGCCCTCGACAGCCTGCGCTGCAAGCCGCGCGCCGAGTGCCATGCCGCCGGGGCCACTAAATAACTCGCCCATGCGGTAGGTCTGGCTGATCATCTGCGTTGTTCCTTGGGTCGGATTGGAGGGGGCGCGACCATCAACCGTCAGTTGCCCGGTTGACAACGCTGCCGCCTCCACTAGCAACGCCACCAACGTAATTCAGTGCGGGTTTGGCAACCCTGACCGCTTCCCCGCCAGTGTATTGGTCTTGACGCACATTTAAACACGCTGCGTAACGGGCGGTCGTGAGCGACACAGGTGATCTGCACGGCTGCTCGCTCCGGTGCATGTCCGACAAAGAAAAGCGGACCCGTTCCAGCGGCCCGGGGTGACTTTATATGGTGCATGGTTTGGGGCGATTCGGCTTCTCGACGGCGGAATTGGGCAGTCGTGGAGGTAGCTCCCGAAACAACCCATAAGGACCTGACTGTGGGCAACAGCACGGTCGCCCGTTCCCGGTCCGGGCGGCTATGCCGCGGTTGCGTCCACGTCGTCGGAGATGGCCGCAAGGAGCCACTGGTCCGACAACGGGTCTCTGCGCAGCTCAAACGTCCGCAACGCCGAGGTTGAGGTCAAACGCACCTGAACCTTCCAGTTCTCGATGTCTACCAGGTTCCCAATACCGACGGGTGCGCGCTTGGCGGTGTTCCACCAATTCGCGCGCGTAAACCAGCGCACTGGTTCGGCGGCTACTGCCCAGATCCGGCCGTCGTACCTGACGGCCAAGGGAATACCTTTGGCGGTAAATCGGACCTGCACCGGGACGTCCGGGGGGTTGTCACTTGCTGTTCTTGCCACGGGTCCGCTCTCCCAAATTCCTGTTCATCATTTCCTCACGGCGGGTGACCGCCGAACTCCACACCCAGGTACGGTACGTGACCGGCCCGTCCTTCCATGTCACTTCGGCTGCTTTCGCTGTCCAGGCGAAGACTTCGCCGTCCACCAACTCTGCGCAGTTTGGGAACCGGATCCACGCCTTTACCGGGATGCCGGGATATCCGTTCTTGACCGGGAAGTGCTCGAAATCGAGCTCTTCCACGGTCAGGCCGATCGGGCCGGCGCGCCGTGCGTACTGCGCCTGCAGGGCTGCAGCTTGCTCGGGTCCCATACCATAACCTTAGAACATACATTCGAATAGACACACCAAAGGATGGCGGCCTGGGTATGGCCGCCGCTTCTGATGATGGGGGAGGGGTACGACAAAGCCCGGGTTTACACCCACCGGAAGTGGCGTCCACAGTGGTGCAACCCGCCGAAGCGCCGTCGTCATCGGTGCCTGTTGTTCAATTCAGGGGGGACCCTGACGTCTGCAGGGTCCAACTCCGGTCTGGAGCGCCGGTAGCCGACAGGATGCCGGAAGGACGTGCCGGACCAAGCGACGTCGGCCGAGATTTCGACTACGAACGGTTCGACCAAGGTCAACCGCGCGGGGCCTTTGTCCCTACTGAATCTGTTCAGGGAGGACTCGCTGATCTCTTCCGGCCAGGGATGCCCATGCCCGGCTGCTTGGAGGTATCGGCCCAGTTCGCGCCCGACCTTAGTGGACAGGACCGTGGACCGGCCGACAATCTTCAGTTCGCCGTCTATGGGCAGGCCGGCGATGATGGCCTGCGGCTGGGAGACTGGCCCGATCACTGCGGCACACACCACGTCCCAAACATCTTTGTGCTTGAGCTTCGACCAGATCCTGGCTGCTTCGTAGGGCTGGGCGCCACCCTTGAACACCAAACCTTCGATTCCGGTCGCGGGAAGATCCCGGAGCCAGGTCTTGGCCAAGTCCACGTCCGTGGTGATGGGGGAGAGGTGCAACGGCGCCGCCCAGTCCCGGGCGAGCTCCTCGAGCAGCTGCCGTCGCCCGCTAAACGGAACAGCCCGGGTGTCCTGCCCGGCGACGGCCAGGACATCGAAGGCCACGAACGAAGCGGGCAGCTCAATGGCCACCGCCGGAAGCGCGGCCCTGGAGGTGACCATGCGCCGCTGCAGCGCATCGAAATCCAGCCGGCCCCGGTTCCAAATGACGGCTTCACCGTCCAGGACCACACCGGGAGGCAACTGCTCTTCGAGAGCCGCCGTTGCGTCCGGCAGGATTCGGGTAAGTTCCTTGCCCTGTCTGGACCACAGCGTCACCATGCCACCGTCATTAAAGGCAGTAGTGCGGAAACCGTCCCATTTGGGTTCTGCGCTTAGGCCCCCGGGCAGTGCGTTGCGGCCGGGGAAGGTCTTGACGAGTTTCGCCAGGGCGACCGCGACTGGTGGCTGCAGTGCCGGCGGAAGGGACTCGGCCATGCGCCAAGCCTAAAGGAGAAACCAGCACCAATGTCTGTGCCGGCTTTTACTTGGCCGTAGGGCCTTCCGTAGCGGCGTCCTCCGCGTGGACGCGGCGGAGTAATGCCGCCATGCTCCGCACAGCGGCCGGATCTTCTTGCCAGGGCTTCCTGCCTCGTGAGCAGGCATGAAAACCGGTGACAGCTGACTCTTTCGCTGCCTCGGCGAGTTCGGACCAGGCCGCGTTCAGATCTGCCATCTGCTCAGGAGTCACCGGATCCTGTTCCTTTGGCTCAATGGCCGCTACGAAGACGGGACGACCAGCAGCCGCTGCGGGCGTGCGCCGACGGGCGAACCGGCTCCAAAGACCCATCGGCTTTCCCTTCGTATCAACACTTCAATGACCGTCCAAGGCAAAGCAGAGGCCGCAACCGGTACGGTAGGGGCCCTCTGCCCCGGGGTGTAAACATCCTGCTGCTTACGCCTTCGAGCATGCCACACGGGGAAGTGATAGTGCAGGCTCGCGGGGCTCGCCCTGGTTTCCGCTGCGCTTCAACCAGTTGATGGGCGTCCGCTGGCGCGGCCGGCTGTTGGGTCCAGGGCGCGCCGTCGCAGAGCTCCGGACCCCCTGAACCTGTGTGTCTACGACGTTTTGGCTGCTGTCCTTCGGATTGTACGTGCCCGTTCCGGCCCCTCTAGCCCCTTCGTTCCTCCGGGGCCTGCGGCCCGGGAAAGTCTTCTCCGGCGCTCCTTCGTCGCTTATTTCCTCCGAAGATTTCCCGGGTCTTGCCCTGGCGGGTAGACGGGCCTGCACGTGCACAGCTCCGCAAGCTTCGCCAGCAGCCAAAAACAACGGGGGGAGCGGGGAGCTGGCCGGTCACCATTGGTCGCCCCACCCACCCCACTTCTCGGCAAGAAGGAGCAACACCATGAACGCAGTAACCAAGAAGACCGTGACCCTCGCGGACACGGAGGAAACCATCGACGGTGTGACCGTGCTGGGGGATTACCACATGAACGGCGGCTACGACTGGATGGAACTTATCGAAGAGCACGGCTGGGCCGTGCTCTCCAGCTGGGGCTGTGACGGCTGGGACCTGGGCCAGTGGCCCTACGTCATGGTCGCCGTCACCCGCACCGCCGACAGCATCGGCAACCTGTTCGGCATCGCCACCTACTGCGAGGGCGACGTGACCTGCACCTACTACCGGACGAAAGCCCGCCTGTGGGACGCCATCACAGAGCAAGCATTCACCCACTGGAAGAACGGGCAGGCCCAAGGCCCGGCAGACCTGCCCGAGGCCGCCGCAGAACTGCCCAGCCGGCACCGGATGCCCTACGCCGTGAGGGACGCCGCCTAACCAGCACCGACAACCGCTGCACTGCCCGGCCACGAGCCGGGCAGTGCAGCCCCCACGACTTCAAAGGAAACAGCACATGAGCAACGACACCACCGCCCTTAAGGGCATCACGGCCCTGGTCTACCGCGACGCCCTGGGCACGGACTTCTCGAACCGGGGCATCTCCGCCCGCGTCATGGAAGTAACCGTCATTGGCGAGGGCATCGACCCGGTTTGCGAAGCCACCGAGGAACGGCCAGCCGTCCGGCTCGTAAAAAACGAGCACTCCCACCGCGAAACCGTGATCCACGCCGAGCCGGTCACCCCGGAAGGTGAACCCGCCTCGTGGTACATGTTCGGCGGCACGTTCATCTTCAGCAGCGACTCGAGGTTCCGCAGCGCAGCCGGACACTACGGAGCCGTCCCGCTGCACGACCGCCGCGAATAGGCCCGGGGGTGGCCGGTCTTTCGGGGCCGGTCACCGCGGGCGGTCCGCCGTCGTGGCGGGCTTTCGTTGGTGGTCGCCGGCGGCGGACCGCCAATCCCGCAGTAACCAGGTGCACGGTTGGCGGCCGTCGGCGGCAAGCCATGGGCTGTGGTGCCGTTGGGTTGTCCCTGGGCAGGGGAGTGGAAGGGCAGGCTCGCTGGGCTCGCCCTGGTTTCCGCTGCGCTTCAACCAGTTGATGGGCGTCCGCTGGCGCGGCCGGCTGTTGGGTCCAGGGCGCGCCGTCGCAGAGCTCCGGACCCCCTGAACCTGTGTGTCTACGACGTTTTTGGCTGCTGTCCTTCGGATTGTACGTGCCCGTTCCGGCCCCTCTAGCCCCTTCGTTCCTCCGGGGCCTGCGGCCCGGGAAAGTCTTCTCCGGCGCTCCTTCGTCGCTTATTTCCTCCGAAGATTTCCCGGGTCTTGCCCTGGCGGGTAGACGGGCCTGCACGTGCACAGCTCCGCAAGCTTCGCCAGCAGCCAAAAACAACGGGGGGAGCGGGGAGCTGGCCGGTCACCATTGGTCGCCCCACCCACCCCACTTCTCGGCAAGAAGGAGCAACACCATGAACGACTTCATCAAATTCACCGGTCCGGCCGACATCCTGGCCTTCATCCCGCACACGCTGGGCGAGACCCCGGCAGAGTCCTTCGTCGCGATGACGGTGCAGGGCAACAAGCTCGGCGCGACCCTGCGCGTGGATGCCCCGTTCGGGCAGGACCCGGTTGGTTACGCCCAAACCATCGTCAGCTACCTGACCGCCGACGAGGCCGCTACCGGCAGCCTGCTGGTCATCTACACCGACGAGGCCACCAATGACGGCGCCCGCCCCTACGCCGGACACGTGGAGGCACTGCGCAGGGAACTGGAAACCGCAGAAATGCCGCTGCAGGACGCGTGGCTGGTGACCTCCGAACTGTGGCGGAACTACCACTGCACCGACAGCACCTGCTGCCCTGCCCAGTCGCTGGACACCATCACCACGAGCAACGGCAACGCCGCCCTGATCTACCGGGGGAGCGCTGTTACCGGGTTCACCGCCCCTGCGCCCTTCATCGGAGACGAGACGGCACACGAGGCTATCGCTGCGCACAAGCCCGACGGCTGGCCCGAAGACCTCGAAGCAAGCCGGGCAGCATGGGCCAAGGTGCTGGACGACCCCAAGAGCCTGACGACCGGGACCGCGCACCAGCTGGCAGGAGCGCTGCAGCACCCCACCATCCGGGACTACATGATGAGTGACATCGTCCCCTACGCCCCGGAGCAGTTCACCTCCATCATGCTCGGTGTGTTCCTGAGCCGCCCGGACTGGGCCCGAGTGGACACCGCCCAGGAAGTCGCCTTCGAGCTGATGAAGGCCACCCCGGAAGGCCAGCGCGCCCCGATGCTGTGCCTGATCGGCTGGCTGGAATGGCTCAAAGGACGGTCCAGCTTCGCCGCCCGGTACTTCAAGCTCGCACTGGAGGACGTGGACGGATACCGGCTGGCGGAGCTGCTGGGCGAACTGGTCAACCGTGGCCTCATTGCGGATTGCACGCGGGACCCGAAAAAGGCCTATGACCGCCGCCTGAAGCGCTAGCACCGACACCGGGCCGGACTCCACTGCAAAGAGGGGTCCGGCCCTCATCGTTGGATCGTCCCCAGGTGCGCGGCGGCCTCCCCCGCTGCGCACTGAGGAGAATTGCAACTGTGGCAGGGCAGTAGTTCCTGGCTTACCCGCATGTTGACGTTCGGCACAGGACCGGATCTGTATTGGAGGAGATTTGTCGGTTCGATTGCTCTGCCCGTCTCGAACCAAAGGTTTGGCTATGGCGAGCCTGATGTTTGGAGACAGGCCAACTGCCGAGAATGAGACTGTGGCAGGGGAGCAGTTCCTGACTTGCCCGCTGCGTGACGTTCGGTACTTGGTGCATGAATCTGTCTATGCGGAGATCTGTCGGTACAGCTGTCCTGCCACTCACCTAGGGCGACCGGGCCGGACGGAGTCGTGACTTGATAGGAACGTGCAGCTTAGCTTTTCAGTGCTTTGTCCGCCCGGCCCGGTCAATCGTGCTCGCCATTCTCAACCTCGACAGGAATGAGGCGGCATGACTCTGACAACGACACACCCCGCCAAGGCTGTAACCATCGGAGTGGACACCCACCAGCTGGTCCACCATGCAGCTGCAGTAGATCAGGACGGGCGAATGCTCGGCGACCGAGAATTCCCCTCGGACCGCGGGGGCTACCAACAACTGCTGGACTGGGCAGCAAGCTTCGGCATCATCAACGCATTCGGCATCGAATGCACCGGATCCTACGGCGCGGGCCTGACCCGGCACCTTCTCGCGGCAGGGATCGATGTCGTAGAGGTAAACAAGAGCCACTCTCAAGTCCGTCACCGCGTCGGTAAGAGCGACGCTGTCGACGCTGAAGCTGCTGCCCGCAAAGTTCTCTCTGGTGAATGCACAGATCCAGCGAAGGACACCACCGGAGCGGTCGAAGCAATCCGCAATCTTCACCTGGTCAGAGACTCTGCGATCAAGGCCCGCAGCGCGGCATGTGTTCAGCTGCGGGATGTTCTGCTCACCGCACCGGATCATCTCAGGACCAGGCTGACCGCCAGAACCCTCGAGGGCAAAGCCACTCAAGCCCGCGCCCTGCGGCCGGATCTGAGCCGGATCCACGAGCCCGAGCAGGCAGTGAAATACGCACTGCGGGAGCTCGGCCGCCGCGTTTACGAGCTCACGGCCGAAATCAACGAGGTAGACAAGCATCTGACTCGGCTGGTCTCCGCCGTGGCACCCAACACCCTGGCGCTGCCCCAAGTCGGCCCCGTCAGTGTCGCCCAACTACTCATAACCGCCGGTGAGAACTTCGAGCGCTTCCGCAACGAAGCCGCGTTCGCCCGGCTCTGCGGCGTCGCTCCCATCCCCGTCTCCTCCGGGAAATCACACCGCATGCGGCTCCACCGGGGAGGCAACCGCCAAGCCAACAGGGTCATCTACCTCATAGCCATCTGCCGACTTCGCTATGACCCAAGGAGCCAGGCATACCGTGACCGCAAACGTGCTCAAGGGCACTCATCAGCCGACGCCATCCGCTGCCTCAAACGCTTCATCGCCCGCGAGCTCTACTACAGCCTCAAAAGGGACCTGACCCAGACAAGATAAGGGCAACCTGGAAGTCTGGCTGACAACGAGGAAGACTACTCGGCGCGTCTCTTGCTGCGGCTTGCAACTAGACCAGCTAGAAGGGCACCAATAAGAGAGAGGACTAGGGGCGATTTGGCCCCTTCTATCAAGATGTACACCAGCAGCGGGTAGTGTTCCTCGCCGGCACGGGGTCCTCCTGATGCAAGCGGGGTGGCCCACAAAGCAGCGACAGTCAGAAGTGCAAGAGCGACAAGGCGGGCGGGTGTGCCGTGTACGAGCAGGCGGTATGTGAGGACTGCTGCAAGCCCGACAAGAACGAGACAGAGCCGCCACACGTACGGCAACCAGTCGCCGGGAACTCCAACAGCGCGCCCATCGAGACCCAAGACAGCATGAATCTCGGACAGCTGCAGCTGCATCGTGAGGTAACCCGTCAAGCAGATCACCACCAAGGAACCGACTCCAGCGATTACAACTGAAAGCGCCGAGCTTCGCTTCGAAGTTGAAACCGTACTCCCCGTAGCCGGGCTATCCGTCTTCTCCATTGAAATCCCCCATTTCATTCTTCCTATGACTCTAAACCTCGCGGAAAACTTTTCGGACAGCGGACAGTCTCAAACTGGCTGACAGTCCAAGGCGCTAAGAAGCGACTGAGGGGGACTGTCCGATAAACGGTGTGTGGAGTCCGGCCGGTTTTCATTGTTGAGTGGTTCTTTCGAACCGGCCAGCGAAGGTAATAGCGAACGCGTTTAGCGCAGGCTTCCACCTCATCACCCAGCGTGCACGGCCACCGCCGGTTGGATCAAGAGATCTGGTGACCAGGTATAGGCATTTCAGGGCAGCGGTCTCGTTCGGAAAGTGCCCGCGGGCCCTCACCGCCCTTCGGTAGCGTGCGTTGATCGACTCGATCGCGTTCGTCGTGCAGATGACCCGTCGGATCTCCACGTCGTACTCCAGGAAGGGCACGAATTCGGCCCAGGAGGATTCCCAGAGCCGTACGATGGCCGGATACCGCTGGCCCCACTCGGCAGTGAATTCGGCGAACCGGTCCTTCGCCGCCTGCTCGGACGGGGCCGTGTAGACCGGCTTGAGCGCCTTGACGATGCCGTCGCGGTGCTGGCGTCCGGCGTAGCGGAAGCTGTTGCGGATCAGGTGCACGATGCACTGCTGCACCACCGTCCGCTCCCACGTGGTCGTGATCGCCTCCGGCAGGCCTTTGAGCCCGTCGCAGACGGCGATCAGCACATCTTCCACGCCCCGGTTCTTCAGCTCCGAGAAGACCTGCAGCCAGAACCGGGCACCCTCGCCACCGTCGCCGGCCCAGATGCCCAGGATCTCCCGCTCCCCATTGGTGGTGACGCCCATAACGACGTAGAACGGGGTGTTGCGCACCTGCCCGTCACGGACCTTGACCACGACCGCATCAACGAACAGCACCGGATAGATCGGATCCAAAGGCCGGGCCGACCATTCGGCCAGTTCTCCGGCGACTTTCTCCGTGATGCGGCTGATGGTGTCTTTAGAGACTCTGGCCCCGTAGACCTCCTCGAAGTGGGCGGCGATTTCCCCGGTCGTCAGCCCCCGGGCAGAGAGGGAGAGCACGATCTGGTCGATCCCGTCCAGACGCCGTTTCCGCTTGGGCACGATCACCGGTTCGAACGACCCGTCCCGATCCCGGGGCACCTCAATCTCGACCGGACCGATCTCGGTCAACACGGTCTTTGACCTGGTGCCGTTGCGCATGTTGGCTGCGATCGGTGTCTGGCCGTGCTCGTGGCCGAGGTGCTCTGTCAGCTCGGCTTCCAGAGCGGTCTCCAGCACATTTCTCGTGAGTTGGTTCAGCAGCCCGCCCGGGCCTACCAGGCTCACGCCCTGTTCCTTGGCCTGCGCGAGCAACCGCTCCGCAAGCTCCTTCTGATCGATGATCTCTCCCGTCACAGGATCGATCATCACCCCTGCCATCTCGGACGTGGACTCTGACACGGCCGTCTCCTTTCGGATCAGGCCGGACTCCACACACCGTTATTCAGACAGTCCCGACTGAGGCCGTTTCCACCGATAGGAGCCGGGCGTAGTTCAGACACATGCTCAGGCTTTCATTGCCGGGAACACGAGCACCGGACAGAGAAACCGACTCACCCTCGGATACGGACGAGCTGTCAGGAAGGACCAATGACTCACCATCGAACTTCGTACCTTCAGGAAAGACCAACGTGTAATCATCACCGTCGTCCGCGCGGACGATAAAGCAGCCCGCTCCATCATTATCGAGACGTCCCGTAAGCTGGGCGTCTTCTCTCGGAGCGGTTGACGGGCCAGAATGCACTACGGCCTTTTTGCCACCCTCACTAAGAAGCAGCTCTGTTGGTAACTCCTGCACCACAGAAGGCGAGCTGCTGGCCGTCGGAGAGTCTTGGGCTACCGCGGAGCAGGAAGCCAGGGAGAACGCAATGATGGTCAAAGCACCGAAGGAAAGTGTGTGTTTCATTTCTGTCCCCAATCAGAATGAGCTGTGTTGCCCCAGCCTAAAGCTGAAGCGGAAACGAGGCACCGATTCAGACTTGACTGCAACTAAATCGGTACAGGGGTTGTC